>CAMTBF010000581.1 GCA_947068385.1 uncultured Lachnospiraceae bacterium | reverse complement strand
CCCTGGGATTCATCAGATCGAGAAAGAAATAGGTGTAGGTCATCTGCATAAAAGGCTCCAGCCACAGGAAGCCGATGCCGAAGCTTAAGATGCACAGGAGCATCAGGGGCAGGAAGCTCAGCTCCAGGAGGAACAGGCGCTTCCGGTTCCCCCTCATGAGCCGCCAGCACAGCTTCAGGGTCTCCCTCCCGGATTTTTCGGGGAAATCCAGCATCAGGAAGAAGGACATGGCTATGCCCAAGGAAATGGGGATGTAGACGCACAGCCCCACCGCCGTGGCCAGCAGCGCCGGCAGCACCCATTTGGCATCCCTGGTGTTCAGGAAATTCTGGGACAGGTACTGCCCCGGCCCCAGGCACACCGTATTGCACAGCGTGACGGCGGCAGAGACCACGAGGGCCTTCTTCGAGTCGTTCTTGAACCCATAGAACAGATCCCTGGTGAAGGGCTGCTGCCCACAGGCGATGTTCAGGAAATAGAGGGCTATTCCCGCGTTCATGACGCCCAAGAGGATATTGGCGGCCAGGAGCACCACATCGAAGACGATGGTCACCGCCTGGGCCGCGCTGGCGGAACCGCTCATGGCATAGACGGAATTCATGGTGCTGTTCGCCACGGAATTGACCACCAGCCGCGCGAACCAGGATATCACGAAGCTCAGGAACATGATCGATATGGCGCCCTTATACTTGCCCTCCAGCCTGTCCTTTGCCGCGTTCTTCAGTTCATAGATTTTCTTGTACTGTTTCATGTGTCGAGCCCCTTCTCCATATGGGAAATCAGTCGGCGGGGCGGCTACACCGCGTAGTCCAGGTTCATGCCCGCATATTTCACCCTGTCCGCGCTCTTCAAGTCCTGCTGATAGGGATTGTCTTCATTGAAATACTTGATCTGGGTGTGGGTGGTGCCGCCGGATACGTAGGTGCGGCCGCACTCCGGGCAGACCCCCGTATGGATGGACACCGAGGCGGAGATTACCTTGCCGTCCTTCATGGCGGCCTTCTTGTACGCATTGGACACATGCTCCTGCTCGTGGGCGCGCACCGCGGAGGCCGCGCTCTCCGGGGAGATATGCTGCGCTGTCTTGAAGGAGACCATCTCGTCGGAGCCGTCCTTGTATTTCCGGTTCTTGCAGGTCTGGCATTCCTCCGTCGGGTCTTCGAAGCCGTATCTGCCCTTTTTCTCATCCGCCTTGTCCTTCGGGAGATCCCTCCCATCGACTACGGATTTGCCTTCCTGGCCCCTGATCCCTTCTGCGGATCCGTTGCCCTGCCCCGGGCGACGATCCGCCCGCACATTGCCATAAAAAGAGTACCCCATATCGTTGACCGGTGATAGCATCATAATAAAAACCTCCTAAAATCAATCATCAAAGGAATAGCCGTAAGCGCCCTCCATGAATTCATCGAAATCCATGCCGTACAGCCGCTGCGACACCGCGTTGGCCTGATTGCGGAACAGATCGTTCTGCATCAGCGAGGGCAGCATCACAAAGGAATAGACGATCATGGACACTGCCGTGGCCAGCCCTACGCAGGAGAGGATGATCCCTGTGGCACAGGTGGAGCTCATCTTCTTCTTGGCACGGTGGGCCAGGGCGGCGAAAAGGATGCCCAGCGCCCCCAATGGCAGGGACAGTATGATCGTGCAGCTGGTGGTCATGGACAGGAGGCCGCAGGCCGCGGACGCGACAGCGAAAGCCTGCCCGTAGGGCCTGTGGGTGGGCTGGTTGTAATAGCTGCTGTTGGAGGCGCTGCTGTTCCACCTGTCCTGGCGCCTGTCGTCTCCGTTCCAATTGTTGTCCATGAATCAGGCTCCTTTCCGTAAGGTCTGCCATAGCATCCAAGGGATGATTCTATGGTCTAAAGTCCATTATACCAACTATCCTTTCCTTTTTCCACCATTTTTTGAAGGTTGTAGAAAAAACTGCCGGAGAAGGACGGAAAGTTTAAATTCATAATCCTTAGGTTTGCTTTCATGATGGCATTCGGAACTGAAAAAATATAAAATCAGTGCAAGGAGGTAGCAAAATGGCAAAGATTCAGGTTGATTTTGAGAACAAGAAGGGGAAGATGAAGCCGATGCATGGCATCGGCCAGCCACCTTTCTGCGGAACTGATTTCGGGATGTTCCATTTCCTTGCGGAGGCAGGCATCCCTTTTTCGAGGCTGCATGATGTGGGGGGCTTCCTGGGAGGCGGGCGGTACGTGGATATCCCGAATCTGTTCCGGGACTTTGACGCGGATCCGGAAGACCCGGACGCATATGATTTTACGTTTACAGATAGGCTGATTACCGCGCTGATGGAAAGCGGAACGGAGCCTTTCTTCCGGCTGGGCGTCTCCATTGAGAATGATTGTCTGCTGAGAGCTTACCGTCTGGATCCGCCGAAAGACTATCTGAAGTGGGCGAAAATCTGCGAAGGGGTCATCCGGCATTATACCCATGGCTGGGACGCCGGGGAGCGGATTTGGACCGGAAGGGGAGCATTACTTCCGGCTGACA
>CAMTBF010000580.1 GCA_947068385.1 uncultured Lachnospiraceae bacterium | reverse complement strand
TATAGTGGATTGCCATAGATAAATATCACGCTCCTACAGTCAGATTGAAGTCTTTATCAATTTCCATATCATCACCAATCTTTCCCGATTTATTAATGAGTATAACAAAGAAAATATACATCAATCATATTCTATAGAATAGGAAAACTTATTCTATAGAATTGACTCGGTGGAATAAATGTGATATTCTTTAATTAACAGGACAGCTAGCTAATAACCGCGAGGAAATAGGAGAGCACTTCAGCGCAAAAGGTAACAAAGAACTGAAATCAACAAAAGGAAGACATGGCAGTAGTTGAGTGCGGCCTCATTCCTTAAGGAGCGAGGATATGGAAGAAGGCAGGAAAGAAAGCAGGGAACGCGGCGGCCAGACAGCCCATGCCAGTAAAGACTGGGTGGGAAAGCGCTTCGGCAACCTGACAGTGACAGCCTATGACGGGAGACGGGGCGGGAAGCATTACTGGCGTTGCCAGTGCAGCTGCGGGAAGGAGAAAATCGTCTGCCAGTCCAACCTGAAAAGCGGCCACACCCGAAGCTGCGGCTGCCTGTCGGATCCCCGTGGCACCAGGCATTTCGTGGATGGCACCTGCATAGAGAGCATCCGAAGCCGGAAGCCCTTTGCCAGCAACAAGAGCGGCATCCGGGGCGTATACCTCAACCGGAGGTCCGGGCGCTGGACGGCACAGATTACCTTTCAGGGCCATACCCGGTACCTGGGAAGCTTCGGGAGCCTGGAGGAGGCGGCACAGGCGCGGGAGGCGGCGGAGAGGCTCTTTGACGACTTTCTGGAGAAGACAGGACACAGATAGGATCGATGGCACATTCTCTATATCATGAAAAAAAATTACAGAATCCTGTAAGAGAAGAAACCAATAAAGGCAAATGGATGTATAATATAAGAAAGATATCGGAATACATACATAGGAAAAGCGGAAAACAGCACAGGCTTACCGAAGAAGGGAAACGGAGACTTAAAAATCGGGGGATAGGAAGGCAAGCCGGATGAGCAGAGCAGAGCAGGATATCAGGGGACGCAAGGACTGGGTGGGAAAGCAGTTCGGCAATCTGACAGTGGCCGCCTATGACGGGAGGCGGGGCGGGAAGCATTACTGGCGCTGCCTGTGCAAATGCGGGAAGGAGACCAGCGTCTGCCAGTCCAACCTGAAAAGCAGCCACACCCGAAGCTGCGGCTGCCTGTCGGATCCCCGGAATACCAGGCATTTCGTGGATGGCACCTGCATAGAGAGCATCCGCAGCAGGAAGGTCTCCGCCAGCAATAAAAGCGGCATCCGGGGCGTGTACTTCAACCGGAGGTCCGGGCGCTGGGTGGCGCAGATAACCTTCCAGGGCCATACCCGGTATCTGGGAAGCTTCGAGAGCCTGGAGGAGGCGGCACAGGCGCGGAAGAAGGCAGAAGCGCTCTTCGACGACTTCCTGGAGAATCCCCAAAATCTCTCTAAAGCCGGAATTATACCCTTGCAGCCTGAAATGTAACATGGTACAATAAAGACACCCTATTTCCGGAGTCTGTACGACTATAAATTTGCGGAGGAGCGAGGGTGTATGCTGGCGGTAGAGCGCAGGAACCTGATTCTGGAAAAACTGCAGAACGAGCGGAAAGTGGTGGTCAGCGAGCTGAGCGCCCTGTTTGACGTTTCCGAGGAGACGATCCGGCGGGACCTGGACAAGCTGGACAGGGAGGGCCTGGCCATCAAAAGCTACGGCGGCGCTGTCCTCAACGAGAACACGGGCGTGGAGATGCCCTTCAACGTGCGCAAGAAGCGGAACATGAAGGCCAAGCAGGAGATCGCCGGGCTGGTGGCGGGCCTGGTGCAGGAGGGGGAGCACATCATCGTGGATCCCAGCACCACGGCGGTGGCTGTGGTGAAGGCCCTGAAGGCCAGGAAGAAGCTGACCGTGATCACCAGCTCCATCGAGGTGCTGATAGAGCTCTCGGACGTCACCGGATGGGAGATCATCTGCACAGGCGGGTCGCTGCGGGAGAACTACCTGACCCTGGTGGGCTCCCGGGCCGCGGACGTGATCAGCTCCTTCCAGGCGGACAAGGTGATCCTGTCCTGCAAGGGCATAGACCTGGAGCGGGGCGTCACGGACGCCAACGAGGCCCTCTCCCAGATAAAGCACGCCATGCTGAAATCCGCAAGGCAGCGCATCCTTGCGGCAGACCATACAAAATTCGGCAATGTAGCGTTCTCCCGGATCTGCCAGCTGTCCGACATCGACATGGTGGTGACGGACATCCGGCCGGAACAGAAGTGGATGGACTATTTTGCGGAGAAAGGAATCGAATGCCTGTATGACAGAGAAGAGGGTGAAAACGATAGCCTTCGCGAATAACAAGGGCGGAAGCGGCAAGACGACCACCTGTGCCAATGTGGGCTATTCCCTGACCCTGCTGGGGAGGCGGGTGCTCCTGATAGACGGGGACATGCAGCTGAACCTGACGCTCTCCTTCTTTCCGGAGGACGAGGTGATGGATTACGCCTG
>CAMTBF010000579.1 GCA_947068385.1 uncultured Lachnospiraceae bacterium | reverse complement strand
GGAATATTATGAAATACTCAATGAATGATTATTTACCATATATATCAGACCGGTGAGACCTTCAACGTTGGTTTCCGTCATCGAAGCATCTTGTCTTCTGGACTGGCGGCTGCCCTCGCAACAATCAGAGCAATAGCAAGGTAAAGTCCAAATGTATCTCTACTGTCGGCCCTTATTTGAAACCTCTTCTGATTCAGGCTGCCAATGCCCTCATAGTAAAATTTTTATTAGGAATACCTTCTTATGTCCAATAGGGCTTCTGATCCTTATGGCGGAATCCTTTCATCCGTTCCTTATAGCTGTCCAGCAGCGACTCATAGTGCGCCTTCTGCCTGTCCTTTAAAGCCCCCTCCTGCGCAAGCTCCCGAAGCTTTGCCTCGTACTGCTTCAGATAGTCCTGGGCGGCGTCCTTGTAGTTATTGGACACATTGTTTTCAATCCGCTCCAGCAGCGCCTCAAGCTCTTTGTTTTTCTTCATCAGCATGTCTTTTGTCCCTCCGACTATAACTTTATTTTCAGTAATCCCTGATCCGTTCCACGATGGATTTCCTTACGGCAAAATGGTATACCGCCAGGGGCAGAACCGCGCCGGACAGCAGAAATGCCGGTACGATGAACGCCATAGGCCAGAGCGTGAACCGGAAGCTGAAAAACCACCACATGCTCTCCAGGATCCTGCCAGCGAAAGGTTCAAAGGCCACAGACAGCACAGAAGAGATTGCGACAGCTCCAAGGGCATAAAGCACGCCCTCATACGCGAGCATCCGCTTTAGCTGCCTTCCTGTCATGCCCACGGCCTGGAGCATCGCGAATTCCCTTGCCCGGCTGAGGATCTCTGTCAGGATTGCATTGAAGAAATTCAGGATGCCCACCAAGCCTACGACAAAGCATAACAGGCCTCCAATCATGGCGAACATATTCCGAAACCCCTCGAAATCCTCCCGGAGCGTCTTTCTGCTCTCATACATCAGGCCGGAGCTCTCCCCCGCCGTCAGATCGGCCAGAAATTCCTCCGCCTCCTGCTCAGAGGCTTCGTCCGGCGCATCAAACAGGTAGAACAGACGGAAAAGCTCGAAGCCACTGTCCCGCGCCAACACCTCCCTGGGAAGCACAGCCTGCAGGCCGTCCATGCTGTAACGGAATCCCATGCACCTGGGGACGGCCACAATCGCACAGACCTCATACTCCACATCATGGCTTTTGAGGGCCCGCCATTCCATGGCCTCCGCCGGCGTATCCTCGTCGCTGAGCTCTCCTGTCCGATTGTCAAAAAAGGCTCCCTCCTCCACATAGGTCACCGGAAGCTTTGACCCCACCTCAGGATAGCTTCCGTAAGGTTTCCCATAATCATCTGTCAGAACGGCTACCGCAATAGGATGGCCCTCCGCAGACAAAAGCGGCGAGAGATCCCCTTCCAGGATCGTCAGCTTCCCAAACAAATCCTCGTCCAGACCTTCCAGGAGCAGGTTCGTCTCCACAAGCGGCCCTCTCCTCGGCTGATGCTGCAGCCTTTCCGCCGCAACCTCCGCGGGGCCAAGCTGGGCATCCGCCCATTGCCGCTCTGTCACATAGCATCGGATGGCATTCCCTATTCCATCATATCCGTAACCGCTGCCCGCCAGGGAACGCTTTGTATTGCTTTCCACCTCATCCACGATTTCCTCCGCTAGTCCATGCTGTGAATAATGGACCCCTGAGCTGAAATACTTCGTGGTCCCAACGACAAAATCGGCCCTCGTGGTATGATTCAGGTATTTTTCCATATCGAAGCCTTCCGTAAGCGCATACACGCCGTTGAAAAGGATCACCGCCAGGGACAGCGACAGCAATACCAGCGCCATCTTTGTCCTGCTGCGCCCCAGGTTGGCCAAGGCCATTTGAGGCAGAGAAAGCCCCTTGCTGCCAGCCTTGGAGATTCTTTTCACTCGGCCTTCTGTATAACGGATCGCTTCCACCGGAGATATCCTCCCTGCCATACGGCCCGGGCGCATACAAGAGAGAAGCACCGTGACCAGCGCGAATGCCCCTGAGAACAGGAAGATGAGAGGGGAAGCGCTGACCTTCGCCACTTCTCCCACCGATGCCGCGGCAACCATCACAGGCACCAGCGCCCTGCCCGCCCCATAGCCGAAAACAAAGCCAATGGGAATTCCCATTGCGGAAAGAAGCAGCGCCTGGCAGCGTATGATGCGCTTCAGTTGTCTTGCGGTCATGCCGATGGTCTTCAAAAGACCGTAAAACTGCACATCCTGGCTGACCGATATCCTGAAGATGTTGTAAATGATCAGATATCCCGTAAAGACCACAAGCAATAAAATGACAGCGATGGCCAGGACCGTCTCCATATCCATGGCAGAGTCCAGCTCGGATGCCGTGTAGCCCCAGTTCACGCCGATACGGACACAGTCATCCGCCTCCCGGTCCTCCCATTGGTATCCCAGATCCCTGTCTATGTCTTCCATGACCCCACGGATATTTATGCTGGAAGCCAGCATCACGTTCATGTCGGAGCGGAACC
>CAMTBF010000578.1 GCA_947068385.1 uncultured Lachnospiraceae bacterium | reverse complement strand
TCTCCGCCAAGTCCGAGGAGGTAGATAAGATCATGGGCCTGAACATGGGGGCGGACGACTACGTGACAAAACCCTTCACGCCGTTGGAGCTCCTGGCCCGGGTCAACTCCCATCTGCGCAGGTATTCCAAGTATCTGTCCGCCTTGAAGGAGGACGGGAACAAAGACCATATCTACACCATCGGCGGCCTGGAGCTGAACGAGGACACCGTGGAGGTAAGCGTGGACGGGGAGCCTGTGAAGCTGACGCCCATGGAATTCAAGATCGTGCAGCTCCTGATCAAGAATCCCGGCAGGGTCTTCTCCGCGGACGAGATCTACGAGCGCATCTGGAACGAGAAAGCGGTAAACACGGATACCATCATGGTACATGTGCGGAACATCCGGGAGAAGATCGAAATCGACCCGAAGAATCCCAAGTACCTGAAGGTGGTGTGGGGCGTGGGCTACAAAATCGACAGGCAGTAAGCCGCCATGGGCAGCGGCGCGGGCGGATGGCCGGAATCCCGCAGAGCATGGACGGAAGAGGGCTGGCTGCCAGGTGGGGCAGAGGGCATGCGGGAATCAGGCGGCGGGCTGATGAGGGCAAGGATAGCAGGAGGGCGCTATGGGATTGTTGAAGAGGAAAAAGATGCAGGAGGAGCCGGTCAGGCAGCCAGATGGCGCTTCCACCGACAGCGGCAGGAAGCCCGGGGGCCTGGGGAGGCTGCGCAGCGGCCAGCCGTGGATTTTCAGAGGGATTCTGGTCAGCCTGTGCTTTGCGGCCATATTCAGCTGCTTCTACGGCATATTCCGCTCCCGGGCGGAGAAGTTCGAGGAAAATCCCATAGAGACCGCGGACAACATCGCCTGGCTTTACCAGAACTGCTACATGCTCTACCGCGACCTGTGCAATGCCCAAAGCGGGGAGCTGCTTGACTACGTGGATGTCTACCTGGAGGCGGACGAGGGGCATCAGTGGATTCTGGACGAGGATCGGAGGCAAGAGTATATGGCCCTGCTGAATGTGCTGGCCCAGATTCAGGCGGAGGAGAGCTATGAGGGGGACGTGACGACCATATCCCTCCAGGAAGCCGGCTCCCTGGGATTCCTGGATAAGCAGGTAATGCAGAGCTATATAGATGAGGGGATCCTGGACGAAAAGGAGCTGGAGGAATACGAGGACAGCGGGGAGCTCTACGACCTGAATGAGATAGATTGCGAACACCTGGAAAGCGACATCCTGGCGATGGAGGAATACTTTGACATCATGGAGTCGAATTTCGCGGACCTCAATAGCTGTTATGACTATATCATCGAGGACGACGCCACCGGAAAATATGTGACGAACATGTCCGTGGATGCCAGAAACAGGGGAGCCGGGGATCAGTATTTCCGCATCAGCTTCCATTTCGACGACGCCGGGAACGTGACCATCGGGGACGACATCTGCGGCAAGGACGTGAGCCAGATCAGGAAGCAGGCCAACGAGGCGGTGCGGGCCAACCTCATTCTGAGCCAGATGGGCTATGCCATGGACACGTTCCACAGATACGGGCAGATGAAAGCGCCCACCGGCTGTACGGTGACCTTTGCCATCTCTGCGGAGGAGTGGAACGCCAGAAAGGAGAACTCGGAGGGACTGTACATGGGGAGGCTGGTCACCGCCACTGCCTTTGACACGGATATCCAGCTTTACTCCACGGCCCGCTACTATAATTTCTCCGCCAGCGCCTATTACGACTCCGGGCTGACGGGCATCCTGGTGCTGTGCATGCTGGCCCTGGCCCTGGCGGGGCTGTTCTGTCCCATGCCCCAGACGAAGAAGCCCTGGCTGACGCAAAAGCCATGCTCCGTCTCGCTGGAGTTCCTGATCTGCTTCGGCACCTGCTTGATGGCGTGCAGCGAGATGATCCTCACCATAATCGTCCATGTGGCCAGCGGCAGGGCAGGGGGGGCGTTTTCGGAATATCTGGGGATAAGCCCGCACCTTGGACAGGAGCTGGCCATGCTGCTCAACATCATAGCGCTTGCGGCGTTCGCGTTCTGCTGCTGGTATGTGGGCATCTGCGCCAGGGCGCTGCCGGAGCTGGGCCTGAGGAGATATATCAGGCAGCGCTGCCTGGTATACCGCTTTTTCCCGTTCATGAAAGGAAAGGCGGTGGGGGCCTATGAGGCGGTGGCGCATATGGATCTGACGAAGGACGCGAACTGGACGATCGTCAAGCTGCTGATCGTGAACGCCATCATCCTGTTCCTGATAAGCAGCCTCTGGGTAGGGGGCTTTGCGGTAGTGGTGGTCTACTCCATCGTGCTGTACATCATCCTGCGGCGGTATGTGAGCCAGCTACAGAAGCGCTACCGGATATTGCTGAAGGCGGTGGACGAGATCGCCGAGGGGAACCTGAACGTGTCCATTCCCGAGGACTTGGGCATCTTCGAGCCATTCAGAGAGCAGGTGTTCAAGATTCAGGACGGGCTGAAGAAGGCCGTGGACACGGAGGTGAAGAGCCAGCGGATGAAGGTGGAGCTGGTGACCAACA
>CAMTBF010000577.1 GCA_947068385.1 uncultured Lachnospiraceae bacterium | reverse complement strand
ATTTTTAAGTTTTTTACAGCCGGGCCACCTCGTAATGTCGATTATGCGGTGGCCCTGATAAGGAGGCGGCACAGAGGGACTTATACATGAGGCGCAGACATAAGGGATCCCCAGGGGGGCAGGAGGCGGAAAGCATCGCCCAGATAGAGATCATCGACCTGGACGCGATGGATCTGTCGGAGCTGGCGGCAGAGAGCCAGGAGCCGCAGGGGAAAGCGGAGCCGGAAGGAATGCCGTGGAAGCCCCCGGAGACGGCAGACCGATCCTGGGTTCCCACGGTGGAAGAGCTGGAGGCGGAGATCGAGAAGGGCCGGCACAGGAGCCGCTACAGCAGGACTCTGCGCAGCACATGCTTCTCCCTGCTGGTGGTGGCCGCCGCGGCGGTGCTGATAGCGGTACTGCTCCTGCCGGTGCTGAAAATAGATGGGACGTCCATGACGGATACCCTGCAGGACGGGGACATCGTGGTGGCGCTGTCGGGCACCAGGTTCCGGACCGGGGACGTGATCGCCTTCTACTATAACAACAGCATCCTCGTGAAGCGCGTCATCGCCACCGCGGGGGACTGGGTGGACATAGACGGGGAAGGCAACGTATATGTCAACGGGGAGGCCATCGAGGAGCCCTACCTGGCGGAGAAGGCCCTGGGACGGTGCGACATCGACCTGCCTTACCAGGTTCCGGACGGAAAGTGCTTCGTGATGGGGGACCACAGATCCACCAGCATAGACAGCCGCAGCGCCTCGGTGGGCTGCATCGGCACAGGCAGCGTGGTGGGGAGGATCGCGCTGCGGATATGGCCGGTGTGGGAGATTGGACTGATAGACTAAGAGCTTTGCAGATACAAGGAAGGAGACAGCACAATGGAATCTTTGAGGAAACAGGCTGCAAGAATCTTGCGGGAGCAGAAGAAATACAAAATCTGGCTGGCAGCGTTCCTATGCCTGGCCCTGCTGGTGACGGCAGGGACGGTGGCGGCGCTTACCATGAGCGGCCAGGCGCTGAACCGCAAGGAGAAGGTGCTCATCTGCCAGGCAGAGGCGCACCAGCACACAGAGCAATGCCGGGACAGCGAAGGGAAGCTGGTCTGCGGGCAGGCGGACTACATCGTCCACGTCCACAACGACGACTGCTATGGGGAGGACGGTGCCCTGGTGTGCGCGATTCCCGAGAGGAAGCCCCATGTACATGACGCCGCATGCTTCCAGGAGGAGAAGGTCCTGGCCTGCGGGCAGGAGGAGTCCCAGGGGCATCAGCACGGCGAGGCGTGCTACACAGGGGTGAAGGGCGAGCTGACCTGCGGCGCGGACGAGACGGCCCACCAGCACGGCCCGGAATGCTACACGAAAGTCCAGGGCGAGCTGATCTGCGGCGCGGAGGAGGCAGGGCATCAGCACGGCCCCGAGTGCTACACCAGGATTCAGGGCGACCTGACCTGCGCATCCGAAGAGGAAGGCCATGTGCATACGGATGAATGCTATGCCTGGAGCGAGGAGCTGACCTGCGGCCAGACAGAGGAAACACATACCCATACGGACGAGTGCTACGCCTGGAGCGAGGAGCTGACCTGCGGCCAGACGGAAGAGGCCCATGTCCATACAGACGAATGCTACGCTTGGACTGAGGAGCTGACCTGCCAGGTTCCGGAGGGAGAGGGCGCACATATCCATACAGACGAATGCTATGAGACCGAGACGGTCGCCATATGCGGGGAGCTGGAGCTGCATGCCCATGACGAGAAGGGCTGCTATGACCAGGAGGGGAACCTTATCTGCGAAGAGCTGGAGCTTCTGGAGCATGTGCATGGGGAAGGCTGCTTCGAGATCGTAGAGCCGGAAGGGCCGGAGGAGTCCGGCGAGGCGGTGGACGAGAGCGCTGAGGAGACGGCTGAGGGCAGTGGGGCTTCTGAGGAGAGTGAGGCCGCTGAAGACGAGGAAAGTGAAGCGCTTGAGGGCACTGAGGCCTCCGAAGAAGATGGTGAAGAAGATGGAGTCGGGGAAGATGATTCCGAGGACGACCTCCTGTCCGAGGAAGAATCAGAGGAAGAGCCAGAGGAAGAGGGAATCGTGACCCAGGAATGCGAGACGGGTACAGTGAAGGTAA
This sequence comes from uncultured Lachnospiraceae bacterium, assembly GCA_947068385.1. Classification (GTDB taxonomy): domain Bacteria; phylum Bacillota; class Clostridia; order Lachnospirales; family Lachnospiraceae; genus Acetatifactor. Next base: position 434 of record CAMTBF010000577.1, on the reverse strand, counting down.
TTGCCCAGTACGGCCCGGAAGCAGAGCTTCCTGAGAACGCGAAATTACAAGCAGCGAATATCGATAGGGACAGCGAAGAATACCAGAGATACGAGCAGGAGTTCAAGGCTCAGCTTGGTGACGAGGAAGCTGTCGCAGGAGTGGCCCTGAAGATTGGCTTCTATGTAGATGGCATAGAGGTGGAGCCGAAAGCGCCTGTTTCGATTACCATCCAGATGCTGGATGCCCAGTACGAGGATGGAGAAGAGATGGATGTAGTCCATTTCGGCAAGGAAGAGACAGAAAAGCTGGATGCCTCGAACATCGTGACCAATCAGGACGGAACCAAAACGACAAGCTTTGAAGTGGGCAGCTTCTCGGTGTTTATGCTTAAGGCAAAAGCGGCGATCTTGTGAAAACCTGCAGGGAACGGCTGGGATGGAAGAAGTCAACGA
>CAMTBF010000576.1 GCA_947068385.1 uncultured Lachnospiraceae bacterium | reverse complement strand
TTCTTTCGATTTCCATAAAATCTCCTCTTCCCTTCCGAAATCCGACGATTTCCCTGTCAGTCCAGGCCACAGATTTCCAGTCCTGCCCATTATAGCATCAATGAGCCGACTTTTCCATCCTTTTTCGTTGCTTCCCGGGGAACGGGAAGTTTCCTCCCGGAAAATAACCCTCAGGACAGAAGCTCGCGCATGATGCTTTTCAGGGAATCGCTGTCCAGGTATTCCAGCATATCCTCTATGGACTCCTTCTTCCTTACCTTCCGTTTCGCCAGCTCCTCCAGCTGTTCGTCCTCCATATACTCGTAGAACGCCTCCACCGGATTGCCTGCCTCATACTGCCCCAGCGCAAGCTCCCCTATGTCGTCATTGTCCAGGTATTCCAGCATGTCCTCTATGGATTCCCCGTTCTTTATCCTCTGTTCCGCCAGCTTCCTGAGCTGTTCGTCCTCCATGTACTCGTAGAACTCCTCTATCGGCCCGCCTGTCTTATACTGCCCCAGCGCAAGCCTCCCTATGTCGTCGTTGTCCAGGTATTCCAGCATGTCCTCTATGGACTCGCCCCTTTCTATCCTGCGCTGCGCCACCTCCCGCAGGGTCTCGTCGTCCAGATACGGGTAGAAGGCCTCGATGTGGTCTCCGTTCTTCAGCAGCATGCTGTCCGCAAGCTGCTCCACCTGCTCCGGCTTCAGGATGGGGACCGCGGCCTCCAGCTCCTCCCTGGACACCTCATTGCGCTCCACGTATTCCTGGATGCCGTCCTCCATGGCGCTGTGGATCAGCTCCACCCTTCCGTCCAGAAGCTCGTCCACCGTGCACTGGAACACGGCCGCCAGCTGGGGCAGCTTGGAGATGTCCGGCATGCTGTTACCCCGCTCCCAATTGGAGACGGCCTGGAAGCTCACGTCCATTTTGTCTGCCAGCTCCGTCTGGGTCATATTCCGGGCTTTCCTCAATGAGACGATTTTTTTGCCTACCTGTTTCATATTGAACATGATCTTACCCTCGCTTTGTTTTTTTGAAAAAGCTTTTTCTGAATGGATTGTAACACAGGATCGCGCATCCATGCTATAAAGAAATGCTTGAATTTCCGGTATCCCCGCGATTCAAGCAGCCCTTGAAGAGATGCGCTCCCATCCAGGGCTTCCAAACGGAGCTCCCGCAAAGCCCCGGGAACGTACTTTGGGCCGTCCAAAAAGGCCCTGCAGGCTGCCATGGGGCGCTCCCCCGGCAGGCCGCTGCAGGGCCTCTTTGTACTACAGTTCTGTATTCATCCTTTCGCTGTCAGGCAATGCCCCGGGCGCCGGAACCGGAGACCTTCAGGCACCGGATGGCGTTCAGCACCGCCAGCACCATGACGCCCACGTCCGCGAAGATGGCGATCCACATATTGGCCAGGCCCACGGCCCCCAGGATCAGGCAGGCCGCCTTCACTGCCAGGGCGAATACGATGTTCTCGTAGACGATGCCCAGGCATTTCCTGGAAATCCGTATGGCCAGGGCCAGCTTCATGGGGTTGTCGTCCATGAGCACGATGTCCGCCGCCTCGATGGCCGCGTCCGACCCCAGGGCCCCCATGGCCACGCCGATGTCCGCCCGGGACAGCACCGGCGCGTCGTTGATGCCGTCGCCCACGAAGGCCAGGTTCTCCTTTGGCCCTTTCCGGGCCAGCAGGGATTCCACCGCCTCCACCTTGTCCCCGGGCAGCAGCTCGCTCTTTACCTCGTCCAGGCCCAGCTGCCCCGCCACATGCTCCGCCGTGAGCCGGGTGTCCCCTGTGAGCATCACCGTGGTCTTCACGCCTGCTATCTTCAGGGCGGCGATGGCCTCCTTGGCCTGCTCCTTCACCACATCGGCTATGAGGATGTAGCCCGCGTAGGCTCCGTCCACCGCCACATGGACGATGGTGCCGGGCTGCCGCGGCTCTTCATAGGGCAGCTGCAGACTCTCCATGAGCCTGGCGTTTCCTGCCGCCACGCTTACGCCGTCTACTTTTGCCTTCACGCCGTGGCCGCTGATCTCCTCTACGTCGGACACCAGGGAGGGGCGGATTTCCTTGCCGTAGGCTTCCTTCAGGCTCTTGCTGATGGGATGGTTGGAGTAGCTCTCCGCGTAGGCCGCAAGCTCCAACAGGCGTTCCTGGGCCTCCCCGAGCTTTTGCGCGAATCCCGCCGCCGGGCAGATTTCCGTCACCTGGAACACACCCTTGGTCAGCGTCCCTGTCTTGTCGAAGACCACGTACTTCGTCCTGGCCAGGGCCTCCAGGTAGTTGGAGCCTTTCACCAGAATGCCGCAGGAGGAGGCGCCGCCGATGCCTCCGAAGAAGCTTAAAGGGATGGATATCACCAGGGCGCAGGGGCAGCTGATGACCAGGAAGGTCAATGCCCGGATGACCCATGTGCTCCAGTTCGCAGGATTCCCTAAAATCAGGTTAATCACCGAGGGAACCACCGCCAGGGCCAGGGCGCTGTAGCAGACGGCAGGGGTGTAGTATCTGGCGAACTTGGTGATGAAGTTCTCCGTCCGGGCCTTCTTCATGCTGG
>CAMTBF010000575.1 GCA_947068385.1 uncultured Lachnospiraceae bacterium | reverse complement strand
TCGCGTAGATGAAAATGGAGAACACCCTGTTCCCCGAGGCGTAGATCGTGGGGGAGAAGCCCAGCACGGCCGCCGACCCGAAGCCCGCCGCCAGGAACATGGCCCCTGTCCAGAAGGAGGCGCTGTTGCCGAAGAGCCAGAACAGCTCACAGAAGAGCAGGAGCAACAGCAGCAGCGCCGATGCCGCCCTGGCCACGTCCACGCCCCTTGCCAGCATGTTCGCCCCGTACTCCTCCCAGGGGAAGAGGGCGTCCTTGGCCAGCAGCCCCAGCCTCTGCAGGAGGATAGCGCCCACCGCCAGGCACAGCCACAGGGCCCCTGCCAGGGACAGGGCCTTCTGCCATCCTTTGGCCGGATGCAGGAACAGGGCCAGCGCCAGCAGGAACACAAGGGCGAAGGCGAAGAAGTTGACGCCCCTGTCATAAAAGTAATAGTCCGCCCCATGGCAGATGCCCCGCAGCAGCTTTTCGAAGACGTTCCAGCCCGCGTATTCCGGCAGCCAGGTCTGGGTCTCGATCTCCATCCTGACGGCGTCCCCGGGGCAGGTGAGGACGAAGAGGATGCTGGCGGCCGCCACCACGATCTGGCAGACCTGCATCCCGGCGATTCTCCGGCGCAGCACGGCGCAGTAGGCGCAGGAGCACAGATAGACGCCCAGGACCACCGCCCCCACCTGCTCATGGTTGCAGGCGAGGACGGCCGCGAGGACGTACAGCCCGTTCTCCCACCAGGCGCCCTTCCTCCCGTCCAGGAGGCTGCGCAGGGGGAACAGGGCCACCAGCCCTAAGGAGATGGAGATCAGGTAGATGGCCGTGGTGGTGATCCATCCGGCGCTGGCGTAGTAGGAGAAGGGGAAGGAGCCCACCAGCATGCACAATGCCGCATTTTTCCATACGGAGCCGCGTATCCCCAGAAGATGCCGGATGCTCAGGGCTATCCCCAGGATGTTCGCCACGCAGAATATCCGCCAGACCATCATGTCCAGATTCACCAGCAGCACCACCAGCGGCTCCGTCACCATCCGGGAGGACCAGCTGTGGTACATCTGGGACAGGAATGCCATCACATCCCCCAGGCTGTCCGCCTTTATGCTTTGATAGTAGAAATCGTCCCGGGTGGGCTCCGTGACCATGCAGAACATGGCGAAGAGGGAGGCCGCCAGCAGGATATATGGGATCAAATGTCTTTTTTTCTGAAAGCTGCTTTTCCGAAGCTTCTGGATCATCGTCTTCTCCTTGCCATTCCGTACTTTTCCTGATTTGCCTGATGCCTTTAACACTCTACCACAAATGTGGGGGAAAGACAAGAGGCCCTGCTCCAAGGCAGTATAATACAGCCCGTCCGCGGATACGATAATATGGAGCCGTGCCGGTTTCCGCACGGTTCCCAAGGAAAATCACGGAGGTGACGGCTATGTGCACAGCAGCGACTTATCAGACAAAGGACTTCTACTTCGGGCGCACCCTGGACTACTATTTCTCCTACGGGGAGGAAATCGTGGTGACGCCCCGGAACTGGCCCCTGCATTTCAGGGGCGCGAGATCCCCGGAAAGCCATTTCGCCATGATCGGCATGGCCCATATGGAGGAGGGGCAGCCGCTGTATTACGATGCCGTGAACGAAAAGGGGCTTGGCATGGCGGGCCTGAACTTCGTGGGCAACGCGGTCTACGGGAAGGAGGCGCCGGGCAGGGAGAACGTGGCGCAGTTCGAGCTCATCCCCTGGATCCTGGGGCAATGCGCCGATGTGGGGGAGGCCAGGGGGCTGCTGGCCCAGACGAATATTACTGACACGGCTTTCAGCGACAGGCTCCCCGTGGCCGGACTCCACTGGATGGTCGCGGACAGGAGCGGCTGCATCACGGTGGAGGCCGTGCGGGAGGGCCTGAGGATATACGACAATCCCGTAGGCGTCCTGGCCAACAATCCGCCCTTCCCGGAGCAGATGTCCCAGCTTGCCAACTATATGCACCTGTCCCCGAAATCCCCCCGGAACCTGTTCTCGGACAGGCTCTCCCTGGAGCCCCACAGCCTGGGGATGGGGGCCTGGGGGCTTCCCGGAGACCTGTCCTCCCAGTCCCGCTTCGTGCGCGCGGCCTTTGTGAAGATGAATTCCGTCTCCGGGGATTCGGAGTCCGAGAGCGTCAGCCAGTTCTTCCACATCCTGGGGGCGGTGGGGCAGCAGAGGGGCTGCTCCGAGGCGGAGGAAGGGGAGTATGAGATCACCATCTACACCTGCTGCTGCAATGGGGACAGAGGCATCTACTATTACACCACCTACGGGAACCACCAGATCTCCGCGGTGGACATGTACCGGGAGGACCTGGACGGCAGGGAGCTGGCCAGGTATCCGCTGGAGGAGGGGGAGCATATTCTGGCGCAGAATTGAGGGGGAATCCAAGCGAAGGAAAAAGGAGTCGAGGGTCGGCAATCAGGCGGAAGCTTATTGCCGGCCCTGCTTGTGTCCTGAATAAGCCGGATTGGCGAGGATATGCTCCTTTTGTAGATATTTTTAATAAAAGTAGATGATTTTCGACATTG
>CAMTBF010000574.1 GCA_947068385.1 uncultured Lachnospiraceae bacterium | reverse complement strand
CTTTGGAGTGGTCCCTTGAGGGATATTACTATACCTTCAAGATGGGGAGCCAGCTGGTGTATTCCTACCTTGTCACCATCGCGAACTCGGTGCTCGGCACGGCGCTTGGGCTGGTTGTCATGGCCATGTACGCATATGTCATCTGCCAGAAGCGGTTCTGGCTGGAACGGAGCCTGACATGGTTCCTGTTCTTCACCATGCTGTTCGGAGGGGGACTGGTGCCCTCTTATATCCTGAACGTGCGATACTATCACCTGCGGGACACTTTCTGGATTCTGCTGGTACCGGGCCTGCTGAGCGCCTATTGGGTCATCATCCTGCGCACCTTCATCAAGTCGTCCATACCGGAGGCCCTGTTCGATTCTGCCAGGATAGACGGTGCCGGGCATTTTACGATCTTCTTTCGGATCGTGTGTCCGCTGTTCAAGGCGGGGCTTGGCACGATTGGCCTGTTCAGCTTCGTTTCGAGATGGAACGACTGGTTTACGGGCATGCTATACATAGACGACAATAAGCTGGTGCCACTGCAGACGCTGCTGACGAAGCTTCAGAACAATGTGGATTATCTGAAGTCGAATTCATCGGTCATAGCCACGCCTGAGGGGCTTGCCATGCTGAAAAGCCTGCCGGGCACGAATCTGCGGATGGCATGTACAGTGCTGGCGGTAGTGCCCGTGCTGTTCGCCTATCCGTTCTTCCAGCGGTATTTCGTGCAGGGGCTTACGGTGGGCAGCATCAAAGAGTGATTGCATTCCATAGTTTGGAACATGGTGCAATAAATGTCATTATCGGCAAGAGGAGGATGAGGAATGAAACGGAAAGTAGTAGCGATGCTGTGTGTCGTTTCTATGGCGGCTGCCATGCTCAGCGGCTGTGGAGACAGTTCGGGCGGAAGCTCTCAGGTGAAGGAGGAATCTCAGGAGGGCACGGAGCGGCCCGCCGGGGAGCAGCCTTCGGCGGAGGAAGCTTCGGAGGCGGCCCCGGAAGAGGCAGGCCAGGGAGACCTGGAATATGTGGAGCTGAAGTGGGACGCGCTGTCCTATCAGCCCGACAACATCAAGGACCTGGATCTGATCCAGGCGGCCCTGGACGAGTACTTTAAAGAGAAGCTCAACTGCAGGGTAGTGCTGAATCCCATGACCATAGGGGCCTACCTGGAAAACGTTCCTACGAAGCTGATGTCCGGGGAGGAAATGGACCTCATTACGATCAACAGCGACGTCCCTTACAACAACTATGCGAATATGGGCGCTTTTTTCCCGATCGATACCATTTGGGACGAATATGGCTCGGATGTGAAGAGCCTGTTCGGCGAGGGAGTCTGGGAGTCCCTGAAGGTGGGCGGCCATGTCTACGGCGTTCCGGTTCTGAAGGACAACTGCTATATCATGGGCTATATCTATAATAAGACCCTTGCGGAGGAGCTTGGGCTGGACATGGAGCAGGGCTGGACGGGCTTCGCCGAGATGGAAGCGTACCTGGAAGAGGCAGTGGAGCTCCGCAACGAGAGATTCCCGGAATATGCCGAGATGCCCCTGATGATGGACGGCGGCGAGATCTGTCCGTACTGGGCGGCGCTGGAGCGCTTTGGAGCCGGTGAGTTCGCCGTCTGCAATATCCCCGGAAAGGAAGTGGCGCGGGAGTTCGGGACGGACACGGTGTTCAACTACTTTGAGACGGATGCCTTCCGAGAGGCCTGCCTGGCCAAGCAGCGCATGGTAGGGACAGGCGTCCTGGCATATGACACCGATGTATTCGAGACGAACCTGTTGGCGGAGCCCTCCACCCTGCTGATCGTATCGTGGGGATATACCTGGATAGACGAGCATCTCTTCGGGGACAACTATGACGCGAAGCTCGTGGTATTCGACGATGTCTGGACGGACGGCGGCAACTATACCGGTGCGATGACTGCCATCGGCGCCAACAGCAAGAACCCTGAGCGCGCGATGATGGCGCTGGAGCTGTTCAACACAGATCCCTATCTCGCCACGCTGATGCGCTTCGGCGTGGAAGGGGAGCACTGGGAGAAGGACGCGGAGGGCAGGATGCAGCTGGCGAACCGCAACGCGGATGTGGGCAATGTGGGATGGCTGCAGTGGTACGGCCCGTTCTACGGCAACCTGACCATCGTGGACGCGCCTGAATCCTACGGCGGGCCGGAGGGCGTCATGCTCCGGAAGATGGCGGAGTACAATGACGAGGCGATCCTGGCGGCCCATATGGGATTTGTGCTGGACACGGCTCCCATTGAGAACGAGCTCTCCGCATGCAACAATGTGGTGAGCGAATATTACGGCAATCTGGTGGGTGGAAGACACGAGTCCCCCGAGGCCGTGAACCGGATGATTGACGAGATGAACGCGAAGCTGAAAGAGAACGGTGTGGAAAGAATCGTCACAGAGGTCCAGGCACAGATCGATGCTTGGGCAGAGGGCAAGTAGGCGGAGAACCTGCCATGAATATGGACCGGCGGCTTATGGGACATCCCATAAGTCCGCCGGTTTGGAAGTATATATTGCGCAGAGCCTGGACGCTTTAT
>CAMTBF010000573.1 GCA_947068385.1 uncultured Lachnospiraceae bacterium | reverse complement strand
TCTCCTCCGCGATGGAGGTGCCCACCATGATGAAGCCCTCCGCGCAGATGTTCATCAGCGGGATTTCCCTGGACATCGTGCCCTGGGTTCCCTTTTTCCTGGTGAGCATGGTGGTCTCCCTCACCAGCTGCGTGCTGGGGATGATCGTGGGAATCTGCGCCAAGAACCAGATGAACGCCAATCTGATTTCCTATCCCTTCCTGATGGTGTTCATGATGATACCGGTATTCGGGAACATGTCCGAGGGGCTCCATAAAATTTCCGGATTCCTGTTCACCGGGGTCATGACGGGCATGACGGAGCGCCTGGCAGCCGGGGAGAAGTATGTGATGTCGCCGTTGGACATGGCGGTTCTGTTCGGGGAGCTGGCGGTGAGCGTTCTGGTGTTCTTGATGCTTTATAAACGGAATGGTTATGAAAAAGATTAGCGTCTGCGGAACATGCATATAATTCCTTTTTTTACAGATACTAACTCCACGTCAGATGGATAAAAGCTTCCGGCCCACACAGCGGCCGGAGCCTGAGAAGACACGATAAATGGAGGGAAGATATCTATGAAAGCGACAGGAATTGTGAGACGTATAGATGATTTGGGCAGGATAGTCATTCCGAAGGAGATCCGCAGGACCTTGCACATCAGGGAGTCGGATCCCCTGGAGATCTTCACGGACAGGGAGGGGCAGGTCATCCTGAAGAAGTACTCGCCCATCGGGGAGATGAGCACCTTCGCCAAGCAGTACGCCGAGAGCCTGGCTCAGGTCTCCGGCCATGCGGCGCTGATCGCGGACAGGGATCAGTTCATCGCGGCGGCGGGCGGCTACAAGCAGATGGTGAACAAGTCCGTCAGCAGGCAGATGGAGGAGAAGATCCACAACCGGGAGACCATCATGGCCACCCGGGGCGACAGGAGCTTCATCCCGGTCTGCGACGAGGGCGGGGACGAGTACCAACATGAGGCCATCGCGCCGATCCTCTGCGAGGGGGATATTATTGGAAGCGTGGTGTTGCTGCAGAACGATAATAAGACCCGCATGGGGGAGGTGGAGCAGAAGCTCCTGCAGTCGGCTGCGGGGTTCTTGGGGAGGCAGATGGAGCAGTAGGACGGATTGGACGGAATCGATCAGATAGCGGAGATTCACATGCCGCGCTGGCAATGGAAAGTTGCTGGCGCGGTGTTTTTATGTCTGTCAAAATCACGAAAATTAAAATAGGGCTTGCATTATTAAAAATTTCAGTATATGATGTAAAAAGTAATAAAACAACGTGCTGGATCCTATATCCATTGGACGGATGAAAGAAACGTAAAAGGGCAGGTGGTGGGCAGATGCAAGGGGGCAAGATGGCGGCTTATAATCCGGATTACCTGCGTAAGCTGGAGAAAGCTTCCATACCTGTCTGCAATATCTTGGGGGTAGATGTTGCGGCGATTGACATGGGATGGCTTGTGGCATATATCTCGGAGAACCTGCCCGCACTTTCGGGAGACTATATCTGCGTCACGAATGTACATACAGTGGTCACCGCCTATGAGGAGCCGGAATACAGGAAGGTGCAGAACGGCGGAATCATGGCGATCCCGGATGGAGGGCCCTTGAGCTCCCTGGGGCGCAGGAGGGGCTTCCCGGCCATGCGGCGCACTACCGGCCCGGGGCTGATGGAGGAGATCTTCAGGATATCCGTGGAGAGGGGATACCGGCATTTTTTCTATGGGAGCACGGAAGAGACGCTGGGGAAGCTGGCGGAGAGACTGGAAGCGGAGCATGGGGGGATTCGGATCGCAGGCATGTACAGCCCGCCCTTTGGGCCTGTGTCGGCGGAGGAGGATAGAGAAATCGTCCGGTTGATAAATGGCGCGGGGGCAGACTTCGTGTGGGTAGGCCTGGGAGCGCCCAAGCAGGAGCGCTGGATGGCGGAGCACCAGGGGAAGGTGAAGGGGCTGATGGTTGGGGTCGGCGCGGGGTTTGATTACTTTGCGGGGAATATCAAAAGAGCGCCGGAGTGGATGCAGCGGGGGAATTTGGAGTGGGTTTATCGGTTGATGCAGGAGCCGGGGAGGTTGTTTGGGAGGTATCTGCATACGAACATGGTGTTTCTCTGGAAGACATTGGGAGAGAGTAGGGCATACTTTCGCAAAAAGACCATAAAGCGTTGAGCATATTGATTTTGAAGGGGGATAAGTCATGGCTGACTATATCATAACATGGTTGTACGCTGAGAGCCCGGATGATGAAAGCTATTATCCTTCCGTGGGCGGGGACACCAGTTCCGTAGGATTTCAGGAAGTCTATTGGCGGTGCGTGTATGATTTTTATAAATCGGCTTTGCTGACCCAAAAGAATCAATCTGTACAATACATGTTTTTTACAAATGTCGATGATATACCGACTGATGTCGGGGGGGGTAAATATTTGCCGTTTTTTTGAAGAAAATAATGTGAGGGTACAAAGATTGGTGCTGACGAACAGGACTCCCAAAGATTGGCATGGGGCCTGGCGACAGAACCTTGCCCCCATAGGCCGCCGTGACGGGAGGGGCTATCGGC
>CAMTBF010000572.1 GCA_947068385.1 uncultured Lachnospiraceae bacterium | reverse complement strand
ATGCCTCTTCTCGGTCTCATACTCAACGTGTGCGGTGGAGATTGTGATACCACGCTCTCTTTCTTCCGGAGCCTTGTCGATCATATCGAAGGCTACGGCTTCACCAGTACCAAGCCTTGCATTCAGGGTCTTGGTGATGGCAGCGGTCAGAGTGGTTTTACCATGGTCAACGTGACCAATGGTACCAATGTTACAATGGGGCTTAGTTCTTTCAAATTTAGCTTTTGCCATTATTAAAGTCCTCCTTCAATTAATGAAACATATTTTGTTGCTTTCTTCTTCGCCGAAGCGCATTCCGCACACTCGGCGCTTTTCTCTCGGCTATCTCTGATTATAGTAAATAACCCAAGCTTTTTCAAGCTCTTTTTAAAGATTACTGGCATAATTTACTAAAATTTTTTTCAGGCTTACTTTCCGCCTTTCGCGGCCAGAACCTTCTCCTGTACGTTCTTGGGCACCTGCTCGTATTTCTCGAAGAACATGGAGTAGTTTCCGCGGCCCTGGGTCCTGGAACGCAGGTCTGTGGCGTAGCCGAACATCTCGGCCAAGGGCACGTAAGCCCTCACTATCTTGCCGCCACCGATGTCGTCCATGCCTTCCACGCGGCCACGGCGGGAGTTCAAATCGCCGATGACATCGCCCATATACTCTTCCGGCATGGTGACTTCCACCTTCATGATGGGCTCAAGCAGCACGGGGCTCGCCTTCTGCATGGCCTCCTTGAACGCCATGGATCCGGCGATGTGGAACGCCATCTCGGAGGAGTCCACCTCATGGTAGGAGCCGTCGTACACATTGGCATGCACGCCCAGCACGGGGAATCCGCCCAGGATACCGGCCTGGGCCGCTTCCTGGATGCCTTCGCCTACCGCCGGGATATACTCCTTGGGAATGGAGCCGCCCACCACGGTGCTCTCGAACAGCAGCGTCGGGGGATCGTTGATCAGGATATTGGCCTTGGGGTCGAATTCGAACTTCACGCAGTTCGCCTCCATGGGCTCGAACTTCACCTTACAATGACCGTACTGACCGCGGCCGCCGGACTGCTTCGCATACTTGGAATCCACTTCCACAGCCTTGGTGAACGCTTCCTTGTAGGCGACCTGAGGGGCACCTACATTGGCCTCTACCTTGAACTCACGCAGCAGTCTGTCCACAATGATGTCCAGATGGAGCTCTCCCATACCTGCGATGATGGTCTGTCCTGTCTCCGCATTGGTGTGGGCCCGGAACGTGGGATCCTCCTCCGCCAGCTTTGCCAGCGCCTCGCCCATCTTGCCTTGGCCTGCCTTGGTCTTGGGCTCGATGGCCAGCTCTATGACAGGCTCCGGGAACTCCATGGACTCCAGGATGACCGGATGCTGCTCGTCGCAGAGCGTGTCGCCGGTGGTGGTAAGCTTGAAGCCCACCGCTGCGGCAATGTCGCCCGAGTAGACCTTATCCAGCTCCGCACGCTTGTTGGCGTGCATCTGCAGGATACGTCCCACACGCTCTTTTTTATCTTTGGTGGCATTCAATACGTAAGAACCGGAATTCATGGTGCCGGAATATACGCGGAAGAATGCAAGCTTTCCTACGAAAGGATCCGTCATAATCTTGAATGCCAGCGCGGAGAAAGGCTCCTCATCGGAAGAATGCCTCTCCACCTCGTTGCCCTCCAGGTCAACGCCCTTGATGGCAGGGATGTCGGTAGGCGCGGGCATATACTCCAGGACGGCATCCAGGAGCTTCTGGACGCCCTTGTTGCGGTAAGCGGATCCACAGCATACCGGAATCGCGGTACACTCGCAGGTAGCCTTGCGCAGCGTCTTCTTCATCTCCTCTACGGACGGCTCCTCGCCCTCCAGATACATCATGGTCAGGTCGTCGTCCAGCTCACAGATCTTCTCGATCATCTCGGAGCGGTACAGCTCGGCCTCCTCCTGCATGTCCCCAAGGTCGTCCGTCACCGTGATGTCATCGCCCTTGTCGTCATTGTAGATATAGGCCTTCATCTCGAACAGGTCGATGATCCCCTTGAATTCATCCTCCTTGCCGATGGGCAGTTGGATCATGATGGCATTCTTGCCAAGCCTGGTCTTGATCTGCTCCACTGCGCCGTAGAAGTTCGCGCCCAGGATGTCCATCTTGTTGATGAACGCCATACGGGGCACATTGTAAGTGTCAGCTTGCCGCCATACGTTTTCGGACTGGGGCTCAACGCCGCCCTTCGCGCAGAAAACGCCGACTGCGCCGTCCAGCACACGCAGGGAACGCTCCACCTCCACGGTGAAGTCAACGTGGCCAGGCGTATCAATGATATTGATACGGTGCTCCAGGGCACCAGGCATGGGTTTGGTCTCCTTCTCCAATGTCCAATGGCAGGTCGTAGCCGCTGAAGTGATAGTGATGCCCCTCTCCTGCTCCTGCTCCATCCAGTCCATGGTGGCAGTGCCTTCGTGAGTATCCCCTATCTTGTAGTTCACGCCAGTATAATACAGGATGCGCTCTGTCAACGTGGTCTTACCGGCATCGATATGAGCCATGATCCCGATATTCCTGGTTCTCTCTAACGGATATT
>CAMTBF010000571.1 GCA_947068385.1 uncultured Lachnospiraceae bacterium | reverse complement strand
CATTATCAGGAGCCTTATGTCAGTGTGCTCTGACAGCGGGCCTCAATATGCCTTCCCTGCCAGTATCTCGCAGTAGTCCTTATAGTTCTTCTCCAGAAGCGCAGGCGTGTCCAGGCCGTAAGGGCATTTGGACTTGCACTTGCCGCAGTGGAGGCAGCTCTCGATTTTCTTCATCTTCTCCTGTGCTTCCGGCGTGAGCTGGGCGGCGGAAGGGGAGCGGCGGATCAGCAGGCTCATGCGGGCGCAGTTGTTGATCTCGATGCCCACGGGACAGGGCATGCAGTAGCCGCAGCCCCGGCAGAAGTCGCCCAGCAGCTCCTCCCTGTCCTTCGCGATGACAGCCGCCAGCCCTTCGTCCATGGCGGGCGGGTTGTCGATGTAGGACAGGAACTCGTCCAGCTCGCTCTCCCGCTGCACGCCCCAGATGGGCAGCACATGGCCGTACTGGGCCAGGAACGCGTAGGCCGCCGCGGAGTTGGTGATCAGCCCGCCGGACAGGGCCTTCATGGCGATGAAGCCCATGCCCGCCTCCCTGCATTTCTCCACCAGCTCGATGTCCTTCTCGGTGGCCAGGTAGCAGAAGGGGAACTGCAATGTCTCGTACAGTCCACTCTCCACTGCCTCGTGGGCCACGCTCAGGCGGTGGTTGGTGATGCCGATATGGCGCACCATGCCTTTCTCTTTGGCCTCCAGCATGGCCTCATAGAGGCCGCTGCCGTCCCCGGGCTTGGGGCAGAAGGCCGGATTGTGGAACTGATAGATGTCGATGTAGTCCGTGCGCAGGTTCTTCAGGGAGGTATGGATGTCCTTCCAGAAGCCCTCCGCGTCCGTGGCCCCGGTCTTGGTGGCGATGTAGACCTTCTCCCGCATGCCGTCAAAGGCCTCCCCCAGCTTCTCCTCGCTGTCCGTGTAGAACCGGGCCGTGTCGAAGAACGTCACGCCGCTTTCATAGGCCTTCCGCAGGAGCTTCACTGCCTCCTGGGCGGAAACCCGCTGTATGGGCAGGGCCCCGAAGGCGTTCTTCTCCACCGTGATTCCTGTATTTCCCAATGTTACCTTTACCATAGGTATCCCTCCTCTTCCTGCTTACCGCTTCGGCCGCTTCACCAGATACCACACCAGTGCAGCGCCTGCGCCTGCCACGGATGCGGCGATCGCGAAGCCGATCAGGACCGGCTTCACGGATTCCCAGAAGCCGCCCCCGGAGCTTCCCTTATCCGGTGCCCCTATGACGGGTGCCAGCGCCTCCTGATCCTCTCCCCCTGCCTCGCCCTCGTCGGGCGAATCCAGCTCTACCTTCTCTATCTCCGGCATATCGGAAGGGCTGGGGGACGGGGACGGCGTAAGCGTGCTCTCCGGCTTCGGGCTGGGCTTTGCCGTGCCGCTGCCGGGCTTTCTGTTCCCTGCTGTCACGGAGCCCACGGGAGCCTGGGCATCCGGTGCCTGGGTGGTTTCCACCGGCGGCTGCCAACTGCCGCCATTCCCTCCGCCGTTATTCCCCCCTGTCCATCCGGGCTGCTGGGTGGCGGGCAGCTCGGTAGCGGGCGGCTGCGTACCCTGGGGAGGCGGCGTCTGCGTGGCATCCGGGGGCAGCGTCTCCTCAGGAGGAGGCGTCACCGTGGCCGCCGGCGTCCCAAGCTGTACCCCGCCCGGGTTCGAGACGCCCTCCATAGTCCTGGTCTGCGACCCATAGACATACTGCAGCGAGCCATCCGACACGCTGACCACGGCAGACCCCTGGCCGCCGTCTCCGCTCTGCACCACTACCCTGCCGATGTCCAGGGACTGCGTCCCCTCCGCGAAGAGGGGGTTCGTCCCTGCCAGGTAGATATTCATCGTGTTATCATTTTCATTATATCGGTATTCCGTCACGCTCGCATTGCTTCCTGAGAATTCAAACGTCACCGTATCCCCCGGCCCGGCCTCCACTGTCAGGCTGAAGCACAGGGAGGAGACTCCCTCCTTTGCCGCGTGGTCGGAATCCAGCGCCACCTGCCCGGTGCCGTCTATGCGAAAGCCGTCCCCGCTCTCGGCAAATGCCCGCCCCGGCAGCGCCATGGCTGCCAGGAGGGTCATGCAAAACAATCTCTTCCAATCTCTTTTCACTGCTACTCCCATCCGTCCGGTGCCGGACTTTTCTTTCACCGGGCCTCCGGCGTGCCGCCGCTGAAGCTGATGCCCGGCAGCTCTTTCGGCATCTCCCTGAACAGAGAGTCGCTGACCAGCCGCTGGCCCGCATTCGTCAGAGCGTCATTGACCCGGTAGAGCTCTGCCCTGACCTTGGCGATCTTGCTCAGGTCTGTCTCCTGCCCGGCGGGGATCCAGTAGATCCAGGTCCCCTTCCTGACATTGGGGATAAGCCCCTGCGCAGGGACATCGGCCAGAATGATGCTTCCGGCATTTATGTTCCCTTCCGCGTCCACGCCGCCTACGTTGTTCCCGTCCTGATCGTAGAGCAGGATCACGTTGTAGGCCGGGTTCCCCTTGTAGCTCCCTGTGAATACGATGGAGCCTGCGGGGATCACGTCCTCCGCTTCCTTGCCGTATTGATAGTCCTCCGTCA
>CAMTBF010000570.1 GCA_947068385.1 uncultured Lachnospiraceae bacterium | reverse complement strand
AGCCCCTATACTTCATCTTACGATTTTGCAGAAACCTGTGTTTTTGATAAACAGCCGCTGCAGACCTATATTTATAGCCTGACAGTAAAGATAGACTACTCGTCGATGACTTTTGAACAGATTATCGACCTGGTGGAGACCTCGGACAAGACGCTGAACGCGGCCAAAGTGGTGGTGGCCATGGTTCCCATTTTGTGTGTGTATCCTTTCATACAGAAATATTTTACCACCGGGATGACGCTTGGGGCAGTCAAGGGGTAATGAAGGAGCGGACGCTGCAGGGCGCTGGAAGACAGCGGATTCTGCAAATTGCTGGAATGGAGGCGGAATATGGACTGGAAGGCAAAATGGATAAAACCAAAGGAAGACATGGGGGAAATCATCCCTCTATTCAGGACGGATTTTCGGCTGGACAGAGAAGTCGCGGAGGCATCCCTGTCCGTGACATCTCTCGGCGTCTATGAGGCGAGGCTGAACGGGCGCAGGGTGGGCGAATATGTGCTGGCGCCTGGCTGGACTTCCTATCGGCATCGCCTGCAGTATCAGGAATATGATGTGACCAAACTGCTTTCGGGGGACAATCAGCTCCAAATCTATGTGGGGCCGGGATGGTACCGCAGCCGTATGCAGGGCGAGGTGCAGAAGGAACTGCGCAAAGAACCGGCCGGGCTGCTGGCACAGCTGGAGATTGCCTTCGCGGATGGCGAGAGAGCGGTGATTGCCACAGATGGAGGATGGCAGGCGGCGGAGAGCGAGATACGCTTCTGTGACATCTATGACGGAGAAGTGTGCGATGCCTGCGTCATACCAGTGTGGAATAAAGATGTGGAGGTCTTCGAAGGCCCTGCGGCGGGGCGATTGATTCCACAGGAAGGAGAGGAAATCAGGGAACGGGAAACCATCCTGCCCATGGAACTCTTTACAGCTCCCAACGGGGAGATTATCGTTGACTTCGGACAGGAGATTACGGGTTATGTGGAGATTTCCGTGGAAGCAAGGCGGGGGGATGTGGTCGACTTGTCCTTCGCGGAGATGTTGGACAAGGACGGCAACTTCTACAACGAGAATTATCGTTCCGCAAAAGCGCAGTACCGCTATATCTGCCATGAGGGGCGTCAGACATATCATCCGAGGCTGACCTTCTACGGCTTCCGCTATGTCAGAATCAACGAATTCCCAGGCGGCAGCTGTAGGGCTGCGGTGGAGGACTTCAGGGCCATAGCGGTCTACTCGAATATGAGGAGGACAGGGTATCTGCGCTGTTCCAATCCTAAGCTGAACCGACTGTTCGACAATGTGGTCTGGGGACAGAAGGGCAATTTCCTGGACGTACCTACGGACTGCCCACAGAGGGATGAAAGGCTAGGCTGGACCGGGGACGCGCAGGTGTTCGTCCGTGCCGCCTGCCTGAACTTTGACGTGGAGAAATTCTATCGGAAATGGCTGGCGGATCTGGCAGCGAATCAGAGGGAGGACGGATGTGTAGGGCGCGTGGTTCCGGATTTGTTCCAGAAAGCCCAGCCCAGCGCAGCCTGGGGGGATGCTGCTGTCATATGTCCCTGGACGGTCTACCAGGCGTATGGGGACAAGGGGATTTTGCGAAATCAATTCCCTTCCATGAAAAAATGGGTGGACTATATCACCTCCCACACGCGGGAAAGATACCTGTGGATTGGAGGGGAGCATTACGGAGATTGGCTGGGCCTGGATGCCCCAGCGGGGAGCTATAAGGGGAGCAGCAGGGATGATTTGATTGCCAGTGCTTATTATGCGTACTCCACGGAGCTGCTTATAAAGGCGGGGGAGGCTCTGGGGCAGAATATGTCGGAATACCGGAAGCTATATGAGAACATCGTCACGGCTTTCCGAAAGCGTTTTCCTTCTTTCCAGACGCAGACAGAGTGTGCTCTGGCAGTGCACTTCCGTCTGGCTGAGGACTGTCAGGCGGTGGCTGATCAGCTTGCCTGCCTGATTGAGGATGCAGGTACGAAGCTTCAGACCGGTTTTGTGGGGACACCCTATCTGTTGCATGCACTCAGCGGGCATAGGCATGTGGATTTGGCGTATTCCCTGCTTTTGCGGGAGGCGTATCCCTCTTGGCTGTATCCCGTGACGAAGGGAGCAACGACGATTTGGGAGCATTGGGATGGAGTCATGGAAGACGGAGAGTTCTGGAGCAAGGACATGAATTCCTTCAACCACTATGCCTATGGCGCTGTGGCTGACTGGGTATATTGCGTAGCGGCGGGTATCCAGACGATAGAGGGACATCCCGGATACGGAAAGGTGAGAATAGCGCCGATGCCGGACTACCGGCTGGACTGGTTGAGCGCATCGCTGGACACGAGACATGGCCGAATCTCCTCCCAGTGGAAGAAAGAGGGAGAGTGGTGGCGCTATGAGGTGGAGACCTGCGTGGATGCAGAGATTGTTATTGACGGTGAGAGACAGGAGGTGAGGGCCGGTAGATATCTGTTCTATAGCAGGGCAACGAAACTGCTTGCCTGAGCCAGCAGAATCCTGTCAAATGGATTATGATGCTCCAATCCACTATCAGAATTCCAC
>CAMTBF010000569.1 GCA_947068385.1 uncultured Lachnospiraceae bacterium | reverse complement strand
CAGGCATAAAACCTGTCTTTTTTATTAATTATACCCAAAGTTCAGAAAGAACCGCTTCGGTGGCGGTTCCTTTTTCCTGTCAGGGATGGACATTCGGCAGCGTGCGGGGCTGACGGTCAGTCCAGCGTGACGGGAATCCCTATGCGCTCCAGATAGGCCGTCAGCGTCAGCTCATGGCCGTGGTCGCGCAGCCATCTTCGATATTCCTTATGCTCCGGCATGATTCCCGCCACCATGTCCCAGAAATCCCTGGAATGGTTCATGTGGGTCAGGTGGCAGAGCTCATGGACCACCACGTAATCCAGTATCACGGGCGGGGCGAATATGAGCCGGTAATTGAAGCTCAGGGTGCCCCGGGAGGAGCAGCTCCCCCAGCGGGTCTTCTGGTCACGCACCGTGACGGAGGTGTAACGGCCCCCGGTGAACTGATGGTAATAGGCCGCCCGGCGCTCGAACTGTGCCCGGGCGGCCTCCCTGTATCTCTTTTCCAATGTCTCCAGCCGCCTGATTTCCGCGGCGGTTAGGGCTTTGTACTGTGCTGGCATGTGGGGCCCGCCTCTCTTTCACCTGTCTTTTTCCATGCTAAACCATCTGCTTGTCCACGTCGATTACGGCGAAATAATTGGGATTGTCCTTCTGGATCCTTGCCGTGAGCTTTTCCGTCAGCTCCCTGTCGGAGAGGGGGAAATCATAGGGCACGGCCACGTCGAAGATCAGATTGGTGTGGGTGGGGCCTGTGACGATGCGGAAATCGTGCATGGAGACGGTGTCGCCGATCTCTTTTATGTAGCCTGCCACCAGAGACTTCAGCTCCATGGTCTGCTCGTCCCCCACGCAGACGGGATCCATATGGATCACCGCATGGCAGTGCAGGGTGTCCCGCAGGTCATGCTCGATGGTGTCTATGGTGTCGTGGAGGGCCAGCAGCTCGCCGTCCGCGGGCACCTCCGCGTGGAGGGAGATCAGCACCCGGCCCGGCCCGTAGTTATGTACGATCAGGTCATGGATGCCCAGGATGTCGCTGTAGGACATGACGATGTCATTGATCTGCCGGACGAATTCCTTCTCCGGGGCCTGTCCCAGCAGGGGGCTCACCGTGTCCCTGGCCGCGCCGTATCCCGCGTAGCAGATGAACAGCCCCACCAGCACGCCGCACCAGCCGTCGATGGCCAGCCCCGTGAAGTGGCCGATGACCGTGGCGATCAGCACCACCGTGGTGGCCATGGTATCGCTTAAGGAGTCCGTGGCCGTGGCCAGCATGGCGGAGGAGTCCAGCCGCTTTCCCAGCTTCCTGTTGTACAGGAACATATAGCACTTCACCAGGATGGAGCACAGCAGTATCCCCAGCACTAAGGGGGAGAAGGCCAGCTCCTCCGGGTGGAGGATTTTGGACACGGAGGACTTCAGGAGCTCCACGCCCATGAGCAGGATGATGACGGACACCAGCAGGCCGGACACGTACTCGATGCGCCCATGGCCGAAGGGATGGGTGGGATCCGGCTTCTGGCCCGCCATCTTGAACCCGATCAGGGTGATGATGGAGGAGCCCGCGTCCGACAGGTTGTTGAAGGCGTCGGCGGTGATGGCGATGGAATTGCTGACGGTCCCCGCCAGGAATTTCCCGGCGAAGAGGCACAGGTTCAGGAAAATCCCCACGGCCCCGCACAGGATTCCGTAAGCCTGCCGGACCGCCGGGTCTTTCGCGTCGCTTTGTTCCTTGATGAAAAGTCTGGCTAGCAGTGAAACCATTGTTCTTTCTTCTCCTGTCTGGTAAAAATATTTCCTTCCAGTATACCGATCCCGTGGTGAAATTGCAAGACGCTTCTTGCCTTCCTTCAATAAGTCTTTTGGCTAAATCTTGAAAATCTGTTATAATGAGCGGGGGGATTCCCATGATACCAAAGCGGAGGTAGCTTATGATACAGATATGCCGGAAAGATAAGGAAAAGGTTTATGAGGCGATACGCACAGGAAAAATAGATGCAGCAGAAATGTCATTCCCCAACCTGATAGATGACATCCTCCTTACGATGAAAGAACATGGGCTCACCGGACTCCTTGCACAAGCCTTGCCGGACAAGCGCAGGGACAACAGCCACATCCCTTTTGACATCCTGCTGTGCCTTGCCGTTGCGGCCAAACTCAAACGCAAGACCAGCCTTACAGATGTCCCTTTCGCAGTGACCGAAGCAGAGCTCCTGGCAGAACTGGGCTGGAACCTTTGGGACAATGAGAGGGATGTGAATGATGGGCTTTTTTCGGAAAGTGTGATGCGCAAGCTCCTGGCGAAGTACAGTAGCGAGGAATGGATCTCTTTCTATAACAGTTATGTCCAGAAACATCTGATGAAGGAACTGGATGTCCAGCCATGCATCCATATACTGGACTGTACCAAGATCCTTGTCAACCTGGATAATGAGAATTATGAGAACTCTTCAGTGGTAAAGATAGATGGGGAGACTATGCGCGGATATAAGCTCGGCGTCCTCAGAGGTGTCCTGGACGATTCAGGGATAGTGGAGGAGGCCGTGTTCGGCACGCTCAGGACCCATGACATGGAGCAGT
>CAMTBF010000568.1 GCA_947068385.1 uncultured Lachnospiraceae bacterium | reverse complement strand
AATGTCGCAGAGGGCGGCCCTTTGCGTCATCCCGGTGGGGGTTTTATGCCCCAAATGCGGGGACAGGAGCGTTATGCGAAATGGGGGAGCAAGAAAAGGGGGAGACATTTTGGGTGGGATTCAGATAGGATACAGAGTGGGCAGGCTTACCGTGGAAGAGCCCACCGGCCAGCGCAGGAGCGGCTACAGGGTCTGGAGATGCCGCTGCGACTGCGGCGGGGAAATCCTTTTGGACACGCGCTGCCTGGAGCGGGGGACCAGACGGGACTGCGGCTGTGCCACGGTGCTGCGGCCCAGGCAGAAGGACATAACAGGGATGCGGTTCGGGAGGCTGGTGGCCCTGCGGCCTACGGAACAGCGGGGCAGCAGGGGGGACACTCTGTGGCTGTGCCGCTGTGACTGCGGGAAGGAGGTGGCGGTGGAGCTTGGAAAGCTCACCTCCGGCAGCCAGAAGAGCTGCGGCTGCCTGTCGCATCCGCCGCTGAAGGATTTTCTGGGAAAGCGCTTCGGCAAGCTTACCGTGGTGGAATACGTCGGCAAGGAAAACGGGATGCACAGATGGAGATGCATTTGCGACTGCGGAAAAGAGACCGTGGTGGGCCAGAGCCTGCTCCAGACCGGCAAGACCAGGAGCTGCGGCTGCCTCCAGGCCGTCACCTACCGGGACAACTTAAAGCTCATGGAGGGAACCTCCGTCACCATGCTCCAGGCCGTGAAGAGCGGACGGCTGCTCAAGTCCAACACCAGCGGGCACAACGGCGTGTACTATGACAAGAGGCGGAACCGATGGGTGGCCCAGATCACCTTTCAGGGCAAGACCAAGTACCTGGGGGCCTTCCGCGAGCTGGAGAGCGCCGTCAGGGCCAGGCAGGCCGGAGAGGAGATCTACGACGAGTTCCTGGAGCGGGTAGGGATGGCAGAAGGCGGCGGGACAGGCGAGGATGCTTCAGGGGAAGGAGGAGACCGGAAGCAGGGCCCGGGCGGAAGGAGCCCCCGGACGGATGCCAGCGGCAGATGAATATGGAAAAAAGGAATGTCTTACACTTTGGCCTGCTGGGTGCGTTCACCTGCGGAGGCACAGAGGAGGAGAGGGCCAGGAACGGGCCGATGCTTGGAAAGCTGGGGAAGAAGGCCCTGTCTTTCCTGCAGTACCTGGTAGTGAACCATGGCCGGAACATCTCCTCGGAGGAGCTGATAGAACAGTTCTGGGGGGACAATAGCAGCGACCCGGCCAACGCCCTGCGGAACATGCTCTTCAAGGTGCGCAGCCTCCTGAAAGCCATGTTCCCGGAACAGGAGAAGGTGTTCCTGACCCTTCCGGACTGCTACGCCTGGAGCCCGGGAGTCCGCCTGGAGCTGGACACGGAGCGGATGGAGGCGGACTGCCTGGAGGCCAAGCGGGCCGCCGGGGAGGAGCGGTGCAGGCTGCTGGGCCGGGTGGCGTCCCTCTACAGAGGGGATTTCCTGTCCGGCAACGACTCGGACTGGGCCAGGAGCCAGCGGCAGTACTATCGGACCCTCTACCTGGACGCCTGCCAGGCCTTGCTCCCCATGTATTACAAGAAAGAACAGTGGATGGAGCTATTGGCGGTCTGCGGCCAGGCCTACAGCGTGGACTTCAGCATAGAGGATTTCACGGCCTACCAGATGCAGGCCCTCATCGCGCTGGGCAAGGCGGGGCAGGCCGTGGAGAAATACGAAAGCTTCCGGGACAGGATGCTCCAGGAATACGGCATGCCGCCTACGGAGCGCATCGAACAGCTCCACACCCTGGCGGCAGGCCTGCGCAGGACGGGGATTGACGACGAGGACATCTTCAGGCTGGTGTGCGAGGGGGACGAGGATTCCCACGCGTTCTTCTGCACCTTCGCCACCTTCCAGAGCATCGTGGCCCTGGAGCGGCGGCACATGTCCCGCTCCGGGCAGACCTCCTCCCTGGTCATCATCAGCCTGGGCCGGGGAGCGGTGCCCACCACGGACGGCAGGAGGCTGGAGCGCATCCTGCTGGAGAAGCTGCGGACAGGAGACCCAATCGCCAGGCTGGAGGCCGGATCCTACATCCTGATGCTGACAGGGGCCGACGAGGAGAACGCCAGGCTGGTGGCCAGCCGCATCGACTGCGCGTTCCACAGGACATACCGGCATTCCACTGCGAAGCTGAGCTACAGGGTGGCGGATCTGGGGACAGGGAAAAGGGCGGAATCGTAGATATAGTGAACCCTATAAAAGGGATGCCGCGGCGCTAAAAGCCTAGGGCATCCCTTTTGTTTATAAATCATAATCCCTGCGAATATCGGTAAGGGCCTGCCGTGCGTCTTTGGTACATCCAGCGCTCATATCCGCATATCCTTTCTCCAGTTCTGCGTTGATCTGCTCTTCAGACAAGGTGCTTATATCCACAGGGCTTGTCGTTGGGAGTTTCACATCGAAAGGAAGTCCACGGTGCATGATGATTTGCTTATAAAACATATTGATGGCGTTTGAAGCCGGAATGCCAAGTGCCGATAAGATGCGCTCAGCCTGCTCCTTTACATCTGGTTCTATCCTTGCGTAGAGATTTGCCGATTTTGCCATCTTTCTCCTTTA
>CAMTBF010000567.1 GCA_947068385.1 uncultured Lachnospiraceae bacterium | reverse complement strand
GGAATTCTCCTCATGCATACAGTCAATAATCTCCCAGTTCAATCGGAAGCCTGCGCGCTTCTTCCTCTTCTCCCAGCCTTCTGTAGTATACGTCATACTGGTATCGGACTCCATAGCTGTCCTTCCCGGATTGCACTTCTTCCATGCAGGTGGTGACATAATACAGCTCATCCCCGCAGAGGGAAAAGTCAATGTCCTCACCGTTGAATTCATCCGGTTCTGCAAGGTCCAAATCGATAAATTCCGCCACATACATAGGCCCCTCGGTGCTGCGCGCACACCCTGTCAGGGCAAAGAGCAGAGCAAGCAGCATGCCTGCCAGCGGCAGCAACCTGCATCTGAAATCGTTCCTGCTTTCCCTCATATCGCACTCTCCTCCCTTTGGCCATCCGGTATCCGCCTCTATTTCATCCTGTCATCTTCGTAGGTCACCCTTCGGAGGACATTTCATCCATATACAATCCGACCCGATTGTCAATCAGCCCTACTACCTCATCCAAGGTCTTCTGCCCATGGAAATAGGCGGCTGCCTCCTCCTTGATGATGGACATGGCCACCGCGTCCTGCCAGGCCGGCCTGGCGAGGCTTATCAGCCGCCTGATTTCCTCCACCTCCTCGGGAATGGGTACATAACTGGACTTCTCATACCAGACACCGTCTCTCACGCTTGCTGTCCCGCTTACAGGCCGCCGGACAAGGTTCTCTTTCTTCTCTGGCGTCGGATTTGTCAGATAAGGGTCTTTCATGGATTCCTCGAACAGCGCCTCCAGCTTATCCTTTTTCGCCGGGAACCCTTCCGCGAATGCCATCAGAGCCTCTCCCTCGCTGTCCTGGAGAGCCTCCAGAAAGCTCCAGGCCCCCTCCTTATGGGGGGACTTGGCGAAGATGGCATACGCGCCTCCCGCCCCATCCAGCCCATGCCCCGGGCTGCCGTCTATAGTGGGATAGCCGATGAACGTCAAATCCGCCCAGTCATATATCTCATAGATATAGCTGATCTTATCCGGGCTGGAAAGCTTCAATGGGCATAGCAGGACTTTCCTGCTGCTGTACTGTACGTCTATCTCGTCCAAGTCGTCCGTCCACACAGCCTTCAGCGGCCATCGATTGGAGAATTCCAGGATTTTGCGGAACTCCTCCGAGTCGAAGCAGCAGGTGCCCTTCTCCCAGTCCATGAAACAAGACAGATTCATCTTCATGCAGAACTCCAGCGCATCCTGTTTCGTCACATGGCTGAACAACGCACTGTCCGGATGGCTATCCGCCAGCTCTATCATCTCGTCCAGGGTCCATGCCGTCTTCGCCCCCACCAGGTCAGAGCGCACCGCCACGGTATTTATGCAGAAGGTGTTCGGCAGGGAGAGAAGCTTTCCGTCCACCGTGTAGGCCTTCAGCACCGCGTCTACGAAATCCTCCTTTTCCAGTCCGCTCCCCTCCAGGAAATGGGTCAAATCCTCCAGCGCTCCCTTGGAGGCGAAGCTGTCCAGGTTGCCGTACTGCAGGTTCACGATATCCGGACAGCTGCCGGATACGATGTCCAGGTTCAGGCTGGCTATGGCCTCATCCAGCGTCATGCCCGAATCCGGCGTGTAGTCCCAGTATTCCTTTACCTTTACCCGGCAGGGGCCACCCTGGCGGTTGAACGCCAAGGCCGATTTGCGCAGGTTCTCATTGCGCATCACCACGCCCAGGGTGACCACCTCCCTCTGGGGCTTCCTCCGCCCATCCGTCTCCTGGATCAGGGCCATCCTCAGCTCGGAACCTTCGTAGAACAACACGCCTGCCCTGCCGTCCTCAAACCTCGTGAGCCCCACCAGATGCTCCGTGTCCAAGTCACAGTCCTGCCACTCCACCAAATCCGTCGTCATATCCTCCTCCAGCTGGTACAGGACCAGCTTTTTCCATGCCGCCACGAGGAATTCCGACCCGCTCACCGGCACCATACCGAAATTCTCAGCCACGCGGCCTACCTCTCTGGCAGTGCTGGCTTCGAAGTCGATCCTATACATCTTCCTGTCCGCAGTGCAATACACCTTTCCGTCCATACCGCAGACTATACTGTTTATGGAAGAGTGTATGCTCTCCGGCTCCAGGGAGGCAGTTCCACAGATTCTGCCATCCCCGTCCAGCAGATAGATGTCGTTCTTGACTGCAACGTACAGGTTTCCGGCCCCATCCTGCACCATGCCCACTAGATACTCATTTATCTCAATGTCGGACTCATCGTATTCTCTCACCGCTACCTGGCGATTGAAAAGCCTCTTCCCTTCCCCATCATATTTCTCCACGTATATCTTTCCATAGGTTTTATATGCCAGGAAATAATCCCCGCGGCAATCAGGCAGAATTTTCGGGTATTCCAAAAAATAGTTGCGTCGAATCTCGATGGGAAGTCTGCTCGCCTTCCCGGACTCTCCAAGCTGCATGCAGTATATGTCATATCGATATATATATTCACCATTAAGGCCTTCCTCTTCTTCGATGTGCTGGATGACATAATACATCGCATCGCCACAAAGGGAGATTTCCATCTTCTCCCCATTGTAAATATCAGGTTCAGAAATGCCGAAGTGACGACTTACCCACAAGAATTAGT
>CAMTBF010000566.1 GCA_947068385.1 uncultured Lachnospiraceae bacterium | reverse complement strand
CGATTTACCGCATATTATTGAGAGCTTTTGGCGCGGAGCAAATGCGGAAAACATTCATGGCAGCGGACTGGGACTTTACATTTGCAGACAGCTCATGCGCAAGATGAATGGAGAGATTTTTGCGGAGATTGACGGTGACATCATCACCGTTACCACAGTTTTCGCAAGAGCGTGAATGATTGAGAATTAAAAAAGCTTTGTAAATATATGTGCAGCTGGATACGAAGAATAGCCTGCTTTCATTGGATGGATTTGTAGATAGCGAGGGCAACGCTCTGGACTTTATTGCTGATGAGACGGCGGGCAGAACAGAGGCCCTGCATGGCAGAACCTCTGTTTATTTTCAGGAAAAAACCTACTTCTTCCGCGCCTGGACCATCCGGATGCCGAACAGCGTCCCCACCATCAGCACGATTGCCACCGGAAGCGCGATCAGCGCGTTAGGCACGAATCCCGCGAAGAGATACGCCACGAAGCTCACCGCCGCAGCCGCCACCGCATAGGGCAGCTGGGTGGACACATGATCCACATGGTCGCACTGTGCCCCAGCCGAAGCCATGATCGTAGTATCAGAGATAGGCGAGCAGTGGTCGCCGCACACCGCGCCCGCCATACAGGCCGAGACGCAGACCACGCCCAGGGGGCTCGTCAGCGGGAACACGTCCAGGGTAATGGGGATCAGGATGCCGAATGTGCCCCAGCTCGTCCCCGTGGCAAAGGCCAGGAAGCACCCGATCAGGAACACCACCCCGGGCAGGAACGCCTGGAAAGCCCCGGCGGAGTCCTTCACCACCCCCGCCACGAACTCCCCTGCCCCCAGGGAATCCGTCATGGCCTTCAAGGACCAGGCAAAGGTCAGGATCAGAATCGCCGGCACCATGGCCCGGAAGCCCTCGGGGATGCAGTCCATGGTCTCCCGGAATGTCATCGTCCTGCGCAGGCAGTAATACAGAATGGTAAAGGCCAGCGCGAACACGGAGCCCAGCATCAGCCCCACAGAGGCATCGGAATTGGAGAAAGCATCCACAAAGGAAGCCCCCTCAAAGAACCCGCCGGAATAAATCATGCCCACCACGCAGCAGAGGATCAGCACCGCGATAGGCAGCACCAGATCCAGCACGATCCCCTTCTTCTCCTCCTTGTCCGCGGCCATTCCCGCATAGGGGTTCTTGCCATTGAACAAATCCCCGGTAGACCTGGCCTTCCCCTCATACTTGTCCATGGGGCCGAACTCCAGCTTCATCACGGCCATGCCGATCATCATCACGATGGTCAGGATGGCATAGAAGTTGAAAGGGATGGCCCGGATGAACAGGGTCAGGCCGTTTCCGTCCTCCACATAGCTTGCCACCGCAGCCGCCCAGGAGGAAATCGGCGCGATGATGCACACCGGCGCTGCCGTGGCGTCGATCAGATAGGCCAGCTTCACCCTGGAGACCTTGTGCTTGTCCGTCACAGGGCGCATGACGGAGCCCACCGTCAGGCAGTTGAAATAGTCGTCGATGAAGATCAGTACCCCCAGCGCCACCGTGGCAAGCTGGGCCCCCACCCGGGTCTTGATATGTCCGGCCGCCCAGCGCCCGAAAGCGGCAGAGCCTCCCGCCTTGTTCATCAGGGACACCATGGCCCCCAGAATCACCAGGAATACCAATATGCCGATATTGTACCCGTCCGAGAGCACGCTGACGATTCCGTCCTGGAACACATGGAGCACCGTGCCCTCAAAGGAATAGGCCGAGTACAGCAGCCCTCCCATCAGAATCCCCACGAACAGGGAGGAATACACCTCTTTCGTGATCAGCGCCAGGGCGATGGCCACCACAGGCGGCAGCAGAGCCCAGGCCGTGCCGTAGAATCCGCCTCCCTCCGCTGCGCTCCCCTCCGCGCCGAACAATAGCGGCGCTGCCAGCACGGCCACTAGGATGACCGCCACCATGATTCCCCTGATCATGTTCCCTTTTCTCTTGTTCATACCTCTCTCCTCTCATGTCTGCGCTGTGCGGATGCTCGCGCTGCCGAAACGGCCCGGCTCCCGCACGCTTCCTGCCATTATGGAATTATGGGAAACGAAAAAGCCATGACTCTCTGCCATGACTTCGCAAACATATCCAAGGAGTCATAACAGCGCTCCGTCCCCAAGGGGACGACAGTCCGTGGGATATTCTCCCACGGCCCGACGAAACGCCCGGCACAGGCCCTTTTCGTCTCGGCGGAATCCCCTTCCCATCCCCTCCCGGTGCCCGGTCAAACTCTCTCTTCGAGAGAGCAAACTCCCGCTTTGCAGGAGTTGCAGGGGACGTACTCTTGTCATCCGCGCCTCTATCATGCTAGGTGTAATCATAGATGAAAAATCAGGATTTGTCAATAGAATTTTGCGTCACTGTTCCTCCGAAATCTTCTTCGCCACCACCACGAAACGTCCGTCCGTCTCCTGGTAGTCGCAGGTGGAAAGGGTCAGGAGCTGGTCGCCGTACTGCGCCGTCACACCTGTATCATAGAGGGACAGCGCCGCCATCTCCTCCATGGCAGAGTCGAATTCCTGCTCCCCGTTGGCGTCTATGCACTGGAAGGACTTGAAGACGATTTCGGTCTCCTTGCACA
>CAMTBF010000565.1 GCA_947068385.1 uncultured Lachnospiraceae bacterium | reverse complement strand
GACTCCAGGGAGGTGTATTCCCTGAGCAAGATGTTCACCTCCACGGTGGTGGGCATCGCGGTGGGGCAGGGGCTTGTGCGGGTGGAGGACAGGCTGGTGGACATCTTCGGCAGGACAGGGGCTTCGGAGAAGATGTCCCGTATCACCGTGCGCCACCTCCTCTCCATGAACACAGGACATGACAGATGTGTCATTCCGGAGATGATTGTGGCACCGGATTCCGTGGAGGCGTTCTTCGGCGTGGAGCCCGTGTATGAGCCGGGGACGCATTTTACATACAACACGGGCGCAAGCTGCATGCTGGTGTCGGTGATAGAGAAGGTGTCCGGCAGGGACTTTTTCCAGTACGCCTGCGAGAACCTGTTCTATCCCATGGGGATGACGGATATCTCCTGGAGGCGCTGCGCCGACGGCAGATGCGTGGGCGGCGCGGGGCTGCATGTCTGCTGCGACGATATCGTGAAGCTGGGGCAGATGTACCTAAGCGGCGGCGTCTATCAGGGCAGGCGGATTCTGTCCGAGGAATGGATCCGGGAAGCGTCCTCCTATGTGTCCGACAATTCCGGCAACGGGACGCCGGACTGGTGCAGCGGCTACGGCTATCAGCTCTGGCGGTGCAGCAGGGGAGGCTACCGGGGGGACGGCGCTTTCGGGCAGCTTTTGGTGATCCTGCCCAAGCGGGACATGTTCATAGCCGTGCAGGCTTTCTGTGCCGATATGCAGAAGGAGATGGACGGCGTCTTCGGGCTGCTGGAGGCTATGGACGGCGGCACCGGGGAGGGGAAGGTGCATGCTTTCCCACCGATTCCCGGGGGAGGGACGCTTCCGGAGATCGACAGGAGCTACCGCCTGGACGAGAACCCCATGCAGTTCGGCAGCCTTTGGATCAAGTCGGGAGGGGACAGGGTACATCTGTCCTTCGACGATGGGCGCAGCATCCAGACCGTGGAGGCGAAAACGGGCTGCTGGACAGTGAACCAGTGCGACATGCGGTATGTGCAGCCCGCCCTTGGGGGGCATCATCCCGGGGAAGAGCGGGAGCGGCTGGTCATGGCGGCGTCCTGCGGGGAGGAAGAGGGGAAGATCGTGCTCCTGGTCCGTTTCCGCACCAGCCCCCATACCCAGCGCTGGGAGATCGAGGCAGGTGGCGAGGGCCTGCGCATTTCCTTTGCGGAGCCGGAGGGGCCGGACGGAGGGTGCCTGACGGGACGGTAGGAAGCGATGCAGTAAAATGATATGGAAGGGGCCGCACATCCGTGCTTGGGGAAGCAGCGACGGGCGGCCCCGCTTTGGGGATTTCGGCCAGTTTATTCCAGGGAGGCTTCCCGCCTCAACTTCACAGGCGCATACAGCACCATCTGTTCATATCCCAGCCCGGCCTTGATCTCCTCGTCCACATAGACCATATGCCCCATCAATTCCCGGCTGTCGTCTATGACGAAGCCCGTGTCTTCCAGCCACTTCTCCGTCTTGCGCCTGACATGGTCGTGGCTCTCCCCGTCGCCGTCTATGCTGACTGCCGCCGCGTACAGGCCGCCGGGGCATTGGACGATTTCCCAGGGGGCGGTGTCGGCCTGGGTCACATCGTCCTTCACGGCCCAGAACCATTCGGCCTTGTCGCCCGTTCCGCACAGGAAGTCGGGGGCGTCGAACAGCACGGGCCTGAACAGGTGGTTATGGGCTTCCTGCCATGGGCCGAACCCGCCCCCGAACAGCTCCTCAAAGCTCAACCGGCCCGATGTCACCGCCCGGAAAGGGGGAATCCTGACGATCATGATGTCCGGCACCTTTCTGTCCAGCTTCTCCGTGACCTCCAGCAGACGGTTCACCGTCCCTGGGTTGCCGCTGTAGCCTACATTCGCGATCTGGGCCTGGATATCCCGGGCTTTCTCATAGAGCAGCCTCACATCGGCCTCCTTGCTGAAGTCGGCCTGCTCGATCTGCCGGATGAAGGTCAGGACGATCTCCTTCAGCTCCTGGAGCAGGGAGACCTCCGTCTCGATGTCCTGCACCTTTTTGCCCAGCACCTCCAGGACGGTCTCGGAGCTGGAGGTGCCGAAGATGCGCTGGATGTCCTTGATGCTGATGTTCAGCCTGCGCAGGATCAGGATCTGCTCCAGGCGGTGGATGGCTGCCTGGTCGTAGAGCCTGTAGGCGTAGTCGCTGCTGCGGGCGCTCTGTATCAGCCCCGCGTCTTCATAGTAGCGAAGGGTCCGAGCCGAGATGTTGTATCTGGCCGTCACTTCCCTGATCTTGATGTAATCATTCATGGCTTTGCTCCTTTGTGGTTTCTGCTCCGTATGGTATGAATCTTTCTGCACGGTTCCTATGATAATAGTATAAACGCTTCCCTAACGGCAGAGTCAATCTGTTTTTGAAATTTTTTTCAGGACAAGAGTTGATTCTTGGCGGCAGACTGGGGATTGATGAGGGGATGCTTGGCGCAACGACATTGAAATCGACTTTCTGATTTCCGGCAACAGCTAGATGAGGAGAAGCATAAAATCAGGATTGGAGGATACACGATGGAAAGCGATGAAAAACGGAGAAAAAACTCGCCGGTAAAACAAAAAATGTTTACAAGCGAGTTTTTTCGGTTATAATA
>CAMTBF010000564.1 GCA_947068385.1 uncultured Lachnospiraceae bacterium | reverse complement strand
GATGCGAAACAGTTCTAATTTGCGAGCGAAGGTTTATCAGAACCAGTTTATGTTTTGCGATGATGCTGTACGGTATCATAGACGGGGCCGGCATCAACAACCTGGTGAAGGAATACTGGAACTTCCCATCGGCCATCATTACCTTCGGTGGCGCCTTTGCCGCCACGCTGACATCTTTCAGCCTGGCGGATTACATAAGCGGCCTGAAGAGCTTCGCGCTGGTCTTCAAGGCACCGGCCATAAATACTGCCGAGATGATCCGTAAGATTATCGACCTGTCCAATGTGGCGCGTAAGGAAGGCCTGCTGTCCCTGGAGGAGGCCGCGGCGGACATGGACGATGCCTTCCTGAAGAAGGGCATCCTGCTCATGGTGGACGGCACGGATCCCGAGCTGGTCCGGGCCATCATGGAGACGGAGCTGGTCAGCATCGAGGGAAGGCATAAGAACTGCATCAGCTTCTGGGATACATTGGGAGCCATGGGCCCTGCCTGGGGTATGATCGGTACGCTGATCGGTCTGGTAGATATGTTGTACCACATGGACAATGTGGCTACGCTGGGGCCTGCCATGGCTGTGGCGTTGATTACCACGTTCTACGGCTCGGTGCTCGCCAATGCCATCTGTACCCCGGTATCCAACAAGCTGAAGGCTGACAATGCTGTAGAGATGATGTTGAAAGAGGTCATGATCGAGGGGCTGCTGTCCATCCAGGCCGGCGAGAACCCGAGAGTCATCGAAGAGAAGCTGAAGTCCTTCCTGGCTCCTCAGGAGAGGGAGGCTGTATCCGGCTCAGACGCAGGGGGTGAGGAGTAATGGCAAAACGCCAAGAGGATACGCCCCCCGCTGGTGCCCCGGCGTGGATGGCGACATTCAGTGACCTGATGAACCTCCTTCTCTGCTTTTTTGTCATGCTTTTCGCCATGTCCAGCATCGAGGAGGCCAAGCTGCAGGAATTCGTGGCCGCCATGAACAATACCTTCAGCGTGTTCGAGGGCGGTGCCAGCGCCATCGGCGACGGCTTCCTGATCAGCAACGGCGTCAGCCAGCTCAACGAGCTCGACCAGTATATCAACAGCACTGGCAAGACCGCGGACAGCGACACGGACGGAGATGATTTCAAGGACTACGAGATGTCTCCGGAGGCCATGGAGGAGATCCTCCAGGATAAGATGCTGGAGGAGAACGAGGAGCGGGTGGAGGAGATCGAGGAGGCCTTGAGCGAGAGCGACATCGCCGACGAGGTGGAGATCAGCTTCACCGCCCAGTATGTGAAGCTGACCATGAACGGCGGCCTGCTGTTCGACTCGGGAAGCGCCCAGCTCAAGGATGACGCCAAGCTTATCATAGATAAGGTAGGGCTGATACTGGAGCGGTACGGGAATGCGGGCACCATAGAGATCGAGGGGCATACGGACAATGTGCCCATGAACAGCGCCCAGTACCCCAGCAATGAGGAGCTGAGCAGCGCAAGGGCCCTGTCGGTGTTCTATTATCTGACAGAGACCACCACATTGAATCCGCTGAACCTAAAGCATGCCGGGATGGGGGAGAGGGTGCCCATCGCCGACAACTCCACGCCCGAGGGCAGGAGCAGGAACAGAAGAGTTGAGATATTGATCTACAATCCGTCCCAGGGTTGATTCATAGCCAAAAATGATGGTAGAAGGAAGGGTTTTCGCGATATGAAGAAGAATTTGCTTAGTGTGCTGATACTGGTGCTGATGATTGTGAACATAGCCATGTCGGCGGTCATGATGATAAGCGTCACCAGCACGAACCAAAAGACGGCGGCTCTGATGGACAGCATCGGGACGGCGATGAATCTGGAATGGAACAGCCCGGGCAGCCCGGATGACGTGCCGCTGTCGGATTCCGAGACCTATAACGTAGGGACCATGACGGTCCATCTGGATTATTCCCAGGTGGTGGGAGAGGACGGCACGGTCAGCACCAGCGACAAGCAGATGTACATCGTATTCGACATCGCCCTCCTGCTGAACAAGACCCACGAGGACTACGAGTCCTACGGCGGAGACGGCATGAGCCAGTATGACAGCATAATCAAGGATACCATCGAGAACGTGGTCACCAACTACACGGAGGAGGAATGCCGCGCGGAATTCAGCGGCGCCATCAGGGATGAGATCCTTGCCGCCATCCAGGATCAGTTCCACTCGAAGATCGTGTACGGCATCACGCTGAGCAATGTGAAATACGGCGGGGGCTGATGGAGAGAACGATATGTTCGATATGACAGACAAAAAGTTACGACAGGAGGTGAACCTGTGTGGCCGATATTCTTTCCCAGGCGGAGATAGATGCCCTGCTTTCAGCCATGTCTTCCGGCGAGCTCGATACGGAACAGATACAGCAGAAGGATGAAAAAAAGGTCAAGAACTACGATTTCAGCAGTCCCACGAAGTTCTCCAAGGAACATCTGAGGACATTGGAAATCATATATGAGCATTACGCAAGGCTGCTCTCGACGAACCTGCCGGTGTACCTGCGCAAGAACGTGCAGGTGTCGGTGGTGGGGTCCGAGGCCATCAAGTTCAAAGATACCACACTTCATCATCCAGTCCTCATCAGTAAATAACAAAAAACCT
>CAMTBF010000563.1 GCA_947068385.1 uncultured Lachnospiraceae bacterium | reverse complement strand
TGATCATCGAAACGAACTTTAGCTGCTATTGCTATGGCTCGTACAACTCCCAATCTCATGAACTGTTTCTATCAGGACGGTTCGAGCTGGTGGAGGGTACGCTCATCACGGATGATTTGACGAATGGAGCGATCATCAGCAGGCAGCTTGCAGATCAAAATGGTTTGAAGATCGGGGATACCGTGACAGGTATCTATTATCCGGAAAACCATACTCCTGCGGTGGATATGGAGATTGTCGGCATTTTTGATATTGTAGCTGACAAAGGCGACCGGATTGATATGTATGACGATGCGTCCTATTACGACTACTCCAACTACATTTTTTGCAGTATGAAGGCATCGGAAGATATGCTGAAAGGCTGGGGCGAAGATGGCGACGGAATTTCAGAAGCATATTTCTATGTCATGGATGCCGCCCAATTAGACAGCGTGATAAGAAAAGTGCAGGGTATTTCCTCTATTGAATGGGGCAATTTCAGGATCACTGCCAATGACGAGGTATACCAGAACATTTCCGGCGCGCTCACTGATACCAGTTCTCTGATTACGACATTGATTGCTATTATTACCGCTGTGAGCATGGTGCTGATTATTTTGATCCTGTCCCTGTCCATTCGCAGCCGGAAACACGAAATGGGGATTCTGCTGGCGGTAGGTATCGCAAAGCCCGCCGTCATTTCCCAATATGCGCTGGAAACATTTTTGATTGCAATCGTGGCGTTCCCGCTGGCATACCTTACAAGCAGGCAGGCCGCAGGAACCCTTGGAACGCTATTGGGCAAAACGGTAGAGAATGTGATCGTAACATCCCGGCATTTTACCCTGGTGGCGGTGGCGGGAAGCATCCTGCTGGCTGCGGCGGTGCTGGTATCCTGCATCCCCGTTATGCGGCTGAAGCCGAAAGCCATCCTATCGCAGATGGAATAATTTTATACAGAAATGAGGCGGTTTTATGAATATCATGGAAATCCAAAATGTCCAATATGCCTATGACGGCAAAAAGAAAGTCCTGAAAGGCGTCAGCGCCCAAATGGAGCCCGGCAAGATGTACGCAATCCTCGGCCCCTCCGGGTGCGGCAAGACCACGCTGCTGTCCCTGCTGGGCGGTCTGGACAGTCCCGGCAGCGGCCAGATTTTGTACCAGGGGGAGGACATTGCGAAGACCGGCCTTGCCGGTCACCGGCGCAGTCATGTGGCGTTCATCTTCCAAAGTTACAACTTGATCGACTATCTGACACCGATAGAAAATGTGGCGCTGACCTCTAAGCTGCCGCCGCTCCTAATCCTGGAGCAGTTAGGATTGACCGCAGAGGAAGCAAAGCGGAATGTGCTGAAGCTGTCCGGCGGCCAGCAGCAGCGTGTGGCCATCGCCCGGGCCCTGGCCAGTGACGCGCAGGTCATCCTGGCCGATGAGCCAACGGGGAACCTGGACGAGGACACCGCCGCGGAAATCACCTCTATCCTCAAAGACAGCGCCCATCAGGCGGGAAAGTGCGTGGTGGTGGTGACCCACTCTGGCGAGCTGGCAAAAGAGGCTGACGTGGTTTTCCGGCTCCGCGGAGGCCGGCTGCAAGGCCGTGCTGGAGTATGAGCGCCACATGTACCATCAAGAATTCCACAGGATCTCCTATGTGCTGGACGATTTCATCAGGGAAGTGAACAAACACTGGGTGAACAAGATAAAGCTTGCCGATTCCCAGGGGGACGCTGCCCTGCGAAGGCAGGTCGTGGCGGACTGCTTCTACGCCTGCAAGGTCATGGCCATACTGGTGCATCCAATCGCGCCGGAGGGCTGCGAGAAGTTCAGAGAGTACATGAATATAGGGGACATCCTCTGGAACTGGGACTACATTCTGGAACCGATCTCTTTCTACACAGGCGATTTGGCCCGGCATGAACTGAAGGTGCTGGAGCCCAGGGAGGATTTCTTCAAAAAGCATGAGCGCCAGTTGGGGCAGGATGGTTGAGGATGCAGAAGGCTATGGGGACATCTCCGGGGATAGGGCATCCTTCGGACGGCTTTCGGGACGGATTGGACGGCTTTTCAGGACGGCTTTCAGGCGAGTGGGTAGAAATAATGGATTGTGCAATGGGGTAGAACAGGGTATAATGTTGATACAGAAGGACATTGGGAGGTGCGATGATGAAGAAAGCATTGCCGATAGGGGTAGATAATTTTGCGGATATCATAAAAACGGGATATTACTATGTGGACAAAACCATGTTCATAAAAGAACTGCTGGACTTAAAGGGAAAGGTGAACCTGTTCACCCGCCCTAGGCGCTTCGGCAAGACGCTGAACCTGAGCATGCTCCGGTACTTCTTCGAGGACACCGGGGACGCGGAAAAGAACGCCCGGAACAAGGCGCTTTTCCAGGGCCTGAAGATTATGGAGGCCGGGGAGGACTATATGGGTGAAATGGGCACGTATCCCGTCATCAACCTGACCCTGAAATCGGCCAAGCAGGCCACGTTCCAATCCGCTTACGCGAAGCTGAAGGAGGAGATTGCGGAGGAGTTCAAGCGCCATCGTTACGTGCTGGAGAGCAGCGCATTAGATGAGGATGATAAACGCAAGTTTCGGGAAATCGCAGGAAGAGAGGCGGAATA
>CAMTBF010000562.1 GCA_947068385.1 uncultured Lachnospiraceae bacterium | reverse complement strand
CTCCCGGGGACATCCACTGTTCTTATTGTAATCTGTCCCGCCTGTGAAATCAATAGAATTTTATGGATTTTACCTCTTGACTTTTCAAAACAAACGTGGTATCCTACTTGAAATTTCAGATTACAATAAGAACAGTGGATGTCCCCGGGAGGGCATCCACAGATGCTGTCGCATGCGGATCTGAGGAAAGAGGAGCCAGGAGGACATGATATGAAGACAGGGGCGCAGCTATACACCATACGCACATATACGCAGAACGAGAGGGACTTTGAGCGGAGCATGAAGCGGATCGCGCAGATAGGCTACAGGACGGTGCAGATATCCGCGGTGGGGAAGGACATCCGTCCGGAGCGCATCCGTGAGATTTGTGACAGGAACGGGCTGGAGATCGTGCTGACCCACAGCGACGTGAACCGCATCCTGTACGATACGGACAGGCTCATTGCGGAGCATGACGCCATGGGATGCAAGTACATAGGCATAGGATCCATGCCGGACAGATACCGCGCGCCGGAGTGGCTGGCGCATTTCGCCGAGGATTTCAGGGAACCGGCCAGGAAGATCGCGGATGCCGGGAAGCTATTGATGTACCACAACCACAACTTCGAGTTCCGCAGGGTGCAGGCGGAAGGGGAGGCCCAGGAGAAGCGCATCATCGAGTATCTGTGCGACTGGTTCGGGCCGAAGGAGCTTGGCTTCACGCTGGACACCTACTGGGTGCAGGCCGCGGGGGCGGACGTATGCCAGTGGATTGGGCGGCTGGCGGACAGGATTCCCTGCGTGCATTTGAAAGACATGGCTGTAGGCGCGGAGGGGACTATAATGGCCCCCGTGATGGAGGGGAACCTGAACTTCGGGGCCATCCTGCAGGCGCTGGAGGGGACGAGCTGCGAATATCTGCTGGTGGAGCAGGACACCTGCCAGGGCAGCCCCTTCGACTGCTTGCGGCAAAGCTATGACAACCTGGCAGCCGCCGGATACCGATGACGGAGGAGAGGACAGGATGGTACTATCGGATAAGACGATCATGAGGATGCTGGGGGAGGGGACGCTGTCCATCTCGCCTCTGGAGGAGGGCCAGATACAGCCCGCCAGCGTGGACATCCGGCTGGGGAACATGTTCAGCATCATAGAAGACCTCCCCAGGGGCGTCATCGACCTGGAGAACGAGATCCAATACCGCACCATGGAGACGGACACCTATGTGCTCCTGCCCGGCCAGTTCGTCCTGGCCACTACCATGGAATACATAGAGCTGCCCGACAACCTGACGGCCTTCGTGGAGGGGCGCAGCTCCCTGGGGCGCATGGGGCTGTTCATCCAGAACGCGGGATGGGTGGATCCGGGCTTCCACGGGGAGATCACGCTGGAGCTGTTCAACGCCAACCGCTGCGCCATCGAGCTGAAGGCCGGGCGCAGGGTGGGGCAGCTGGTGTTCGCGGAGATGGACGATTCCGCCCTGCATCCCTACCGGGGAAAGTATCAGGGACAGACGGGGGCGACGGGTTCCCGCGCATTTATGGACGATAAAGAGTGAAATTCATAATAATCGTTTAGAATCCCTAAGAATAAATGGACAAAGGGCAGTATTTGGGGATAAAATAGAAAAAAACATAAAAGAAAGGAAATTTCCATGAAAAAGAAAGTACTGGCAGCAATTATGGCAGCCACTGTCATCCTGGCTGGCTGCGGAGGAAACGACGGTGGGCCGTCCGACTCTCCGGTGGAGACAATGTCGCCCGTCATCGTAGAGGATACCCCGGAGCCTACGCCGGAGGCCACCGAGGAGCCGGAGGCGGAACCGGAGGTGGAGGAAGAGACCCGGGAGGGCATGTACCGGAGCGAGCTGACGAATGAGTGGATAGACGAGGAGCTGAAGGACCAGCGCCCCATAGCGGTCATGGTGGACAATGAGAAGATAGCGCTGCCCCATTACGGGCTGACGGAGGCCGATGTGGTCTACGAGATCATGAACAGCACGCTGAACGACAGGATCACGCGGTTCATGGTGCTGGTAAAGGACTGGGGCAAGATCCAGCAGATGGGCAGCATCCGGAGCACCCGCTCCACCAACATCTATCTGGTGGGCGAGTGGAACGCCGTGCTCTGCCATGACGGCGGCCCTTATTTCGCCATGGACCTGATCGCCGAGAAGGCCTACTGCGACAACTTCACCGGCACCTTCTCCCGCGTGCAGAACGGGAAGCCCACTGAATTCACGGAGTATATCCTGGCGGGGGATTTGGAGAAGAATTTCAGCAGCAAGAATTACAGCAAGGAATACAATGAGCATTATGAGGGGGAGCATTTCAAGTTCTCCAATACGGAGATCGACCTGTCCGACGAGGCGGGGGCGATCGACTGTACCGAGATCCAGCTTCCCTTCAAGCACAATGGCTCTACGCTGAAATACAACGAGGAGACGGGGACATACGACTATTATGAGTACGGGCAGGCCCATCTCGACCCGCAGCATGACAATGCCCAGCTTTCCTTCAAGAACCTCCTGATCCAGGACTGCACGTTCTCCGACCTGGGGGACGGATATCTGGTCTATAATGTTCTCGACACCTCAGGGCGGAGCGGATACTACATAACCAATGGCAAGGCCATA
>CAMTBF010000561.1 GCA_947068385.1 uncultured Lachnospiraceae bacterium | reverse complement strand
GTCTGCGGAACAGGAGTGGATTTATGATGGATTATGTGAATGCCTTTTGGGTGGGCGGCCTGATATGCGCGCTGGTGCAGATCCTGATGGAGAAGACCAAGCTGATGCCCGGGCGCATCATGGTGCTGCTGGTGGTGACGGGGGCCGTGATCGGGTTCCTTGGATGGTACGAGCCCTTTCAGGAATTCGCCGGGGCCGGGGCCAGCGTCCCCCTGCTGGGCTTCGGGAACGTGCTGATGAAGGGCGTGAAGGAGGCGGTGGACGAGCAGGGGCTGTTAGGCCTGTTCGCCGGAGGCTTCAAGGCCGGGGCGGTGGGAACCTCCGCCGCGCTGATATTCGGCTATCTGGCCAGCCTGGTCTTCAAGTCGAAGATGAAGCATTGACCGGCCTCTTGTCAGTCCAGCTCCTCATAGGCGATGCCCTTGCCGTCCAGGTATCTGCCCAGCGCCCTGTCCCAGATGGCATCCGGCATCTTGGACAGATGGAAGGCGTGCAGGGCAGTGCCTGTGGTGAGGGTGGCCTTTGCGCCGTCATAGCGGATGTTCAGCACCAGGGCCTTCACCTGGTCGGGCGCCACGTCGCAGCCCTCCTTTTCCAGCAGGGCAGCCGCCTTGTCCGGCATCAGATGCAGCACGAAGCGGAAGAACAGGGGCGTGCGCCTGCCCTTGATCAGGTCGAAGCACAGGCCTTTCAGCCTGCCCCAGGGGCGGAATTCATAGACGTCCTTCTCGCTGCCGTCCTCGTCCCCGCTGTAGAATTCTTG
This sequence comes from uncultured Lachnospiraceae bacterium, assembly GCA_947068385.1. Lineage (GTDB taxonomy): Bacteria > Bacillota > Clostridia > Lachnospirales > Lachnospiraceae > Acetatifactor. The sequence goes on along the minus strand of CAMTBF010000561.1, from coordinate 1,856 downwards.
GTTCACATGCCCGTCTATGCGGTAGGTGCAGGCAGTGCCGATGACGGCCTCCTCCAGCAGGAATGGCTCGAAGGTGTCCGCCACCAGGAGATGGTTCATGAATTGTTTCATGGAAGTGATCTGCAGTTGCCTCATGGAAGTCCTCCCGACCGTTCGGTCTAATCGCAATGGAATCCTGAATGAATGAAGTCCGTAAGTCCGTATTGAAAAGGATTATAGCAGAAATCCGGCATATGGTCAATCGGCTGGCAAAAAGTTGGATAATATGCTTTACAGACAGCGGAAACATGTGCTATTATATATAGTAATGAAAACTATATGAGAGAGAAGACGAAACTGAATAAAATGAAGAGCCGGAACCGATAAAAAGTTTTCATATCTGCGAAGCGGATCCGGCTGATAGGAGTCAGGATGAGCTATAAGATTGTGGTGGACAGCTGCTGCGAGCTGCCCGCGGATTTCCTCTGGGACAAGCGTTTTGAGAGGGTTCCCCTGGGACTGGAGGTAGGGGACTATAACATATTGGATGACGAGAGCTTCGATCAGGCGGAGTTCCTGCGGAAGGTGGCGGAATACCCCAAATGCCCGAAATCCTCCTGTCCGTCGCCGGAGCGCTTCATGGAGAGCTTCCGTGAGGATGTGGATCATGTGTACGCGGTGACCCTTTCCTCCCATTTGAGCGGCAGCTACAACAGCGCCAGGCTGGGGAAGGATCTGTACCATGAGAAATACGGCGAGAAGCAGATCCATGTAGTGGATTCGGAGTCGGCCAGCGGCGGCGAGGCCCAGATCGCGCTGAAGATCATGGAGCTGGAGGAGAGCGGCCTCCCTTTCGAGAAGATCGTGGAGGAGACAGAGGCTTTCCGGGACAGCATCCATACCTACTTCGTGCTGGACAACCTGGAGACCCTGCGCAAGAACGGCAGGCTCTCCGGCGTGAAGGCCCTGGTGGCGTCCACCCTGAACATCAAGCCCGTCATGGGCTCGGACAAGGGGGAGATCATCCAGAAGAGCCAGACCATCGGCATCAAAAAGGCCTTGAGCAGGATGGCGGAGTTCGCTGCCTCGGAGGTGAAGAACGCGGCGGGTCGGCGACTCATCATCACCCACTGCAACGCGGCGGCACGGGCGGAGCAGGTGAAGCGCCTGATCCTGGACAAGGTGAGCTTCCGGGACTGCATCATCATGGACACCAGGGGCGTCAGCAGCATGTACGCCAACGACGGCGGGGTCATCGTCACCACCTAGCAGGGGGCTTCCAAGCCGGCGGGGCCTGCCCGGAATCAGTTCAGGCCGTGCCAGAGGAACAGGGCCAGGAAGGCCTGGGCCGCGAAGATGGCGGGCATGCCGTATCTGAAGTACCAGTGCTTCGTCTTATGGCGGAAACGCCGCATGCCCAGGGTGCAGCCCAAAGCGCCCCCCAGGAACGCGGCGAGGAACAAAGAAGCCTCCGAGATGCGCCAGGCACCTCGGACGGCTCTTTTTTTGTCTATGCCCATAAGGGCGAAGCCAATGATGTTGATGATGAGAAGGTAGCCGGTCAGGATGATCAGGAATATGTTCATGTGTTCCTCGCTTTCTGCCGTCTCCGGATTGCCGTCCCCTCGCCTATCTTCGGATATCGGCCACCACCTCTGCGGGGATCTCGAATTCCACGGTTCCCATGTACATGGGAGCCACATCTCCCTCGTTGAAGCCGATTACCACATTGTCGTTTTCATTCAGATAGAAAGAGGTCTCATCCGTGATGGCCTTGAAGTTCCATTCCTCTATCTCATCGTTCAGCCAGTAGTACACATTTTCATCCGCGTCCATCAGCGAGAGCATCAAGGAGCAGATGCAGGCCCGGATGGACG
>CAMTBF010000560.1 GCA_947068385.1 uncultured Lachnospiraceae bacterium | reverse complement strand
TCAACGCGTACCTGGGCACCAATGACATGCGCGAGGTGACGAAGCAGGCCGACGGAGGCGACGAGAAGGCCATCGAGGCCAAGCAGGCGTTCCTGCTCCAGGTGGCGAAGGACATCGGTTCCATGGCCTGTGTGCTGAAGGGCAAGGTGGATCAGATCATCGTCACAGGCGGCATCGCCTACGGCGCGGACGTGGTGGCGGCGCTGAAGGACTATGCGGAGTGGATTGCTCCCTTTACGGTGTACCCCGGCGAGGACGAGCTGCTGGCGCTGGCACAGGGCGCTCTGCGGGTGCTGAAGGGCGAGGAAGAGGCAAAGACCTATTGAGCAAACTTTTGGGGGCTGTCGCATGAAGCGGTATCTATCTGCTGTCGGGAATGTGGCAGCCCCTTTTTATGCGCAGGCCCGAGCCGGATTGAGGAAGCCGCAGGGGCCTGGAGAAGAGGGCGAGGATGGCGACGACAGATATTTATGTGCGAAATAACATATATCAACACTTCCAGGTGCTGAAGACCAACCGCAACAAAAGGTACAAGGCGGGCGAATTCTTCGTGGAGGGCGTCCGCAGCATCAATGAGGCGGTGCGGCAGGGATGGCATGTGAGGTCTTTCCTGTTCGGCAGGGGCAGGCTGTCCGATTGGGCGGACAATCTGCTGCGGACGGTGCGGACGGAGGTGAACTACCGCCTGACCGAGGAGCTGCTTGAGGAGCTCAGCGGCAAGACGGACACCTCGGAGCTCATGGCCGTGGTGGAGATGCGGGAGGATAGGCTCAGGGAGAGCTATCTGTCGGACAATCCTTTCATCGTCCTCTTCGACAGGCCCTCCAACCGGGGGAACCTGGGAACAATGATCCGCTCCTGCGACGCCCTGGGGGCAGACCTGCTGATCATGACGGGACATGGGGTGGATCTCTATGACCCGGACGTGGTGGTGTCGGCCATGGGCTCCTTTTTCAAGCTGCCCGTGGTGAGGGCGGCGGACAACAATGTGCTGTGGGATTTCGTGGCGGATGTGAGGAAGCGGCATCCTGCCCTCCGGGTCATCGGGACCACGGCCCACAGGGAGAACCCGGTGGCAAGCGTTGACCTGACGGGGCCTGTGCTGCTGATGATAGGGAACGAGACCATGGGGCTGAACCAGGCGTTCAAGGAGAAGTGCGACATCCTCTGCACCATCCCCATGGCCCAGGATTCCTATGCCTCTTCCTTCAACGTAAGCTGCGCCGCATCCATCCTCATGTATGAGGTGACCAGGCAGAGGAGTCAAAATGCGCACATTTGAGAATGTCACTGAGGCCAGGAGCAGGACCATGAGCCACATCCGCGGAAAGGACACTTCCATCGAGAAGGCCCTGCGGCGGGCCCTGTGGGAAAAGGGCTATCACTACCGGAAAAATTATAAGGCGCTGCCCGGCAGCCCCGATATCTGCCTGACCAAGTACAAGCTGGCCATCTTCTGCGACAGCGAGTTCTTCCACGGCAAGGACTGGGAGGTCTTGAAGCCCAGGGTGGAAAAGGGCAACAACGGGGAGTATTGGGTCAGGAAGATCGAGAACAACATGGAGCGGGACAGCGAGATCGACAAGCGCCTGCTGTTCCTGGGATGGACGGTGATGCATTTCTGGGGGAAGGATATCCTGAAGAAGACCGATGAATGCGTCAGGGCCATCGAGGAGGTCATCCTGGACATCCAGCTGGCCGACACATATCAGGGAGAGTGACGGCCGTGAGAGCGCGGCAAGACAGAAAAAAGGAGAGGGAATGTTCCGATGGAGAGGACGGTCTGTGAACTGTTTGCGGGAGTGGGCGGCTTTCGCTGCGGCCTGAATGCCATTCATGCGCCGGGGGATGAAGAAAAGGAAGAAAAATGGCGGACGGTGTGGTTCAACCAGTGGGAGCCTGCGGAGAAGAACACCCAGTACGCCCATGACTGCTATGTATACCACTTCGGCACCTGCCTGGACAAGGCCGGGCAGGATACCACCAACGTGGACATCGAGGAGGTGGACAAGAGCCTGATACCGGACTTTAACCTGCTGGTGGGGGGCTTTCCCTGCCAGGACTATTCCGTGGCCTCTTCCCTGGCCACGTCCAGGGGATTAGAGGGGAAGAAGGGCATCCTGTGGTGGTCCATCCGGAAAGTCCTGGAGGTGAAGCAGCCCCCTTTCGTGCTGCTGGAAAACGTGGACAGGCTGTTAAAATCCCCGGCAAGCCAGCGGGGCAGGGATTTCGGCATCATGCTGGCCTGCTTCCGGGATGCGGGATACGCGGTGGAGTGGCGGGTCATCAATGCGGCGGACTACGGGCTTCCCCAAAGGCGCAGGCGGATATTCATCTTTGCCTGTAGGGAAGATACGGCATACTGCGGCAGGCTGGAGAGGGTCTCAGGATATGAGCGGCCGGCGGGCGTGGCAGACGGGGAGGCGCGGAAAACTGATGCGGCCAACGGGGAGGCGCGGAAGGCCAGCGCGGCAGATGGGGAGGCGCGGAAGGCTCGCGCGGCAGCTGTGATTTCCGCAGCAGGCTTCTTTGCCGGGACATTTCCGGTGGAGCCCGTTGGAGCGCAGCAGATCAAGGCCCAGGAGCTGCCGGAGAGCCTGGGGGAGCTGTCCGCCTCTTT
>CAMTBF010000559.1 GCA_947068385.1 uncultured Lachnospiraceae bacterium | reverse complement strand
GCCAGGCTCTGGTCGCCGGAGCACCCTTACCTGTACACCCTGCGCACATGGTATAGGGCAGAAGGGGGCCGTCCGGCGGAAGAGGAGCTTTCCGAGGAGGCGTTCTATCTGGCGGACGAGACCCAGGTGGGCATCCGGGGAATCGCGTTCGATCCGGACAGAGGCTTTTTCTTAAACGGCGCGGAGACCAAGCTGAAGGGCGTCTGCGTCCACCATGACGGCGGCGCACTGGGGGCGGCCATGGAGCCGGAGGTCTGGCAGAGGCGTCTGGAGGCCCTGCGGGAGTGCGGCTGCAACGCCATCCGCTGCAGCCACAACCCCCACATGCCGGAGCTCTACGACCTGTGCGACAGGATGGGCTTCCTTGTGATGGACGAGGCCTTTGACGAATGGGAGAACGCCAAGAACAAATGGTCTACCGGGCACAATGTCTACCCGCCCGTCCATGAGGGCTATTTCGAGGCCTTCCCCGCCTGGCATGAGGCCGACCTGCGGGCCATGGTGCGCCGGGACAGGAACCACCCCAGCGTCATCCTGTGGAGCATAGGCAATGAGATAGACTATCCCAACGACCCCTACTGCCACCCCTCCTTCGCCTCCATGACGGGCAACAACGATGCCCACAAACCCGCGGCGGAACGGCAGTATGACCCAGGCAAGCCCAACGCCATGCGGCTGGTGTCCATAGCGGATAAGCTGGAGCGGATCGTCCGGGAGGAGGACGATACCCGCCCTGTGACGCTGGCGGCGGCATTTCCCGAGCTGTCCGCCGAGACCGGGCTGTTCCGGGGGCTTGACGTGGTGGGCTACAATTACAAGGAGCATCTGTACGCCAAGGACCATGGCAGGTTTCCGGAGAAGCCCTTCCTGGGCAGCGAGAACGGCCACGGCTATGGGGCGTGGCTCGCGGTGCGGGATTATCCCTATATCAGCGGGCAGTTCCTCTGGACGGGCATCGACTATCTGGGCGAGGCCAGGGGATGGCCCGTCCACGGCTCCCCCGCCGGGATACTGACCTGCGCCGGGGACAGGAAGCCGGAATTCTACCGCCGGAAATCCTTCTGGCAGAAAGACCCGGTGCTGGCCATTGCCACCAGGCGGGCTTCGGAGGGCGGGGAGGACTGGCTGCCCATGGAGAGCCACTGGAACTATGAGCCCGGGGAGGAGGTTCTGGTGAAGGTGTACTCCAACCTGCCCAAGGTGCGGTTGGTGCTGGAAGCCTGGGAACCAGGAGGGCAGGGCGGAACGGCTGGCCTGCCGGTATCCGGTGCGGAGGGAACGGAAGCCGGGGAGTCCCATGCGGAGGCAGCAGGGGCTGTACAGAGGGCTTCAGGGGAACGGAAAGGTGCACGGCAGGCTGGAAATGCTGTCCTGCAGGATATAGCCCCAGAATCAGGCCAGGGTGCAGAATCTTTGTACAGAGAGGAGATTGGCGTACTGGAGGGCTACAACGGGGACGGCGCGTACTGCTTCCGGGTATCCTACAGGCCGGGCACGCTGACGGCCTTCGGATATGGCGCGCCGGAGGGAGCTGCCCGGGCAAGCCTATCCCAGGCCTGCAGAAAAGACGTGGAATCGGTTGGTTTAGGACGCCCTATCGACAATGAGGCCGAACCGGATATGGCTCGCGCATCCGGAGCCGATGCGGCGGCATCCTGCAGCCTTTCCACCGTGGGCTGTGCGGCCGGGCTGGACTGTGCAGTATGGCGGCAGCCGGATGTGCTGACCGGCCGCGGCTGGGAGGAGGCCTCCAGGGAGCCGGGCTATCTGTACCAGCTGGAAATCGGCCTGCGGGACGAAAACGGCAGGCCCGTCAGCTGGCAGGAGCGGCTGCTCACCGTCACCGTGGAGGGAGCCGGAGCGCTGGCCGGGCTGGAGAGCGGGAACCTGGCGGACGTGACGCCCTACAGCCAGAACAGCCGGACTACCTTCCGAGGGAGGCTTCTGGCCTTCGTGCGCCGCAGCGGGCAGGGGGAAATCGTGGTGAAGATTGCCATGGAAGAGGGAGGCGCTTGCATATCCCGGATCCTGCCCGGAGCATAGGCCGGGAAGAAGGCTCCTTCTGGGAAAGCGTTTGCATTTCCCAGATTTTGCCCGGAGCATAGACTTCTTGTGAGGGCAGCCTTGTGCGAACAGACAGCTCTGCCTTAGCGGCGGATTCTTTCCATTGACAGGGCCCGCCATTTTCGATGAGGGCAGGCCCGTCCCGTCAATGCCCTGCGATGATGTCCAGCACCTGGTCCATGTCCCACCGTTTCGCCGGGAGGATGACGGCCCGCTGCCCCACCACCTCCCGCAGGATGCGCAGCTCCAGCTGCTGCCTGTGGCGCAGGTGCCGGATCAGGTCGTCGAATCCCTGATACCCGTGGGCCTTCCCGTAGGGGGAGGCGCTCAGGTAATCCAGCATCAGGGGATACCACCAGGGGTTCCCCTGCTCGTCCGAGCGTTCCCGGCAGATGATCCGCGTGCTCTCCTCCAGATCCTCATCGTACAGATACAGCAGCAGGAAGTCCTCCCGATGGACATCGCTGAATAACCGATGATAAAAGGATATGATTTCCTCATCCCCCAGCTGCTGGTACAGGATGAGGAAATCATATCCTTTTATCATCGGTTATTCA
>CAMTBF010000558.1 GCA_947068385.1 uncultured Lachnospiraceae bacterium | reverse complement strand
GACCGCATGCTGGGAGGAAACGGACAGCCCCTGGAGAAGAGCAGGGACTTTTCCGAGATAGAACAGATTATCATAGAGAAGATATTGGTGATGTTCGTCCAGCTCTTGAGGGAGCCCTGGAAGAACGTGATTGATATATCCCCTGTGCTGAGCCGGCTGGAGACCAATCCCCAGTTCGCGCAGGTGATCGCCCCCAGCGAGATGGTCGCCATCGTGACCTTGAGCATCAAGATCGGGGACGTGGAGGGCATGATGACCATCTGTCTTCCTTTCCTTACCCTTGAAGATGTCATGGATAAGCTGAATACCAAGTACTGGTACTCCACCATGCAGGAGATGCATGACGAGAATTATGAGATGTACATCGAATCCATGATTCGGAAGGTGGACGTGCCGGTAAAGGCTGTGCTCGGCACGAGCACCATCACCGTAAGCGATTTCATGAATCTGCAGGTGGGAGATTGCATCAAGCTGAATTCCCTGATGGATCAGGACATGGATGTCTATGTAGGCAATATCAAGAAATTTACCGCATTGCCCGGCACGGAGAGGGACTCTTATGCTGTCAGGATTACATCGGTTATTAGAGAGGAGGAGTAAACAATGGATGGTGCATTGTCTCAAGACGAGATAAACGCATTACTTTCCGGCATGGATTCGATCGAAGACGATGGAGCCGAGGCTGTTGGAAAAGGCGGCAACGGGAGTGCGGGAGGGGCAGTCCAGAGCATGGAAGAAGCCATGGAGCTGCTTTCGGATGTAGAGAAGGATGCCGTGGGCGAGGTCGCCAATATCAGCATGGGCTCTTCGGCGACTACATTGTATTCCCTTGTGAACAGGAAGGTCAATATCACCACACCGGAGGTGGGATTTGCCACATGGGATAATCTGCTGGATCAGTATGAAAGGCCCTGCGTCTTCATTCAGATCAAATATACGGTGGGCCTGGACGGCACGAATATCCTGATACTGAAAGAGCATGACGTGAAGGTCATCACCGACCTGATGATGGGCGGGGACGGCACGAATACGGACGGCGAGCTGGGTGAGCTGCACTTGAGCGCCATATCCGAGGCCATGAACCAGATGATGGGAGCGTCGGCCACCTCTCTCTCCACCATGATGAACACGAAGATCGATATCAGCCCGCCGGAGGCCGAGCTGCTGGATCTGGCGCAGGTGCGCAGCGGAGGGGACGTGTCGCCGTTTCTGGGCGGCGTGTTCGTGAAGATATCCTTCCGGATGCAGATCGACGATCTGGTGGACAGTTCCATCATGCAGTTATATCCTATAGATTTCGCCCGCAAGGTAGTGGATACCTTCATGAACTCCCAGGCAGCATCGGCCGGGGCGAAGGAGGAAGCGCCTGCCGCAGCGCCGTCCCAGGCGGCCGCCGGCCAGCAGCAGCCCGTGAACCAGATGGGAGGGGCCCCGCAGATGGATATGAATGCGGGAGCGAACGCAGGCTACGGAGCGGCCGGCATGGGAAATCCCCAGACGGATCCCAACGCCATGATGAACATGGGCGGGATGCAGATGGGGGCCATGGGAATGAACCCCCAGATGATGAATATGGGCGGAATGCAGATGGGAATGAACCCCCAGATGATGAACATGGGCGGGATGCAGATGGGGGCCATGGGAATGAATCCCCAGATGATGAATATGGGCATGCCCGGGGGCGCAGCCATGAACCAGCAGGCCGCCATGCAGAACATCAATGTTCAGCCTGCGCAGTTCCAGAGCTTCTCCAATGACGGAAGCGCCATAGCAGGACAGGAGAACATCGGACTCATCATGGATGTCCCTCTGAACGTTACCGTAGAGCTTGGCCGCACGAGCAAGTCGATTTCCGAGATCCTCGACTTTGCGCCCGGTTCCATCATCGAGCTCGACCGCATCGCCGGTGAACCGATAGACGTGCTGGTGAACGGAAAGCTCGTCGCAAAGGGAGAAGTGGTTGTAATTGAAGAATGCTTCAGTGTAAGAATAACTGAGATTATCAAGTAGGAGGATGGTGTAATGGCAAAGAATATTCTGATTTGCGATGATGCGGCGTTCATGAGGATGATGATCAAGAACGTCCTGGCCAAGGGCGGTTACAACGTGGCCGGGGAAGCCGAGAACGGTGCGAAGGCAGTGGAGAAGTACAAGGAGCTGTCTCCGGATCTGGTGCTGATGGACATCACCATGCCTGAGATGGACGGCATCCAGGCCCTGAAGGAGATCAAGAAGATCGACGGCGGCGCCAAGGTCATCATGTGCTCTGCCATGGGACAGCAGGCGATGGTGGTGGAATCCATCCAGGCCGGCGCGAAGGACTTTATCGTGAAGCCGTTCCAGGAGGATCGTGTCCTGGAGGCTGTGAAGAAGGTCATCGGCTGATGGTGCTACTGACCGGGGGCTCCAGCAGTTATGCCCAGTTCATCACGGTGCTGCTGCTGTTCGTGGTAGTGCTCGGAATCACGGCTGTCGTCACGAAGTGGATGGCGGGCTACCAGAAGCAGCAGAGCGCCAATGAAAATATTGAGGTCATAGAGACCACTCGTATTGCAAACAATAAATATACCCAGATCATACGGGCAGGCGGCGGTAATCATCTTCAAGGGCAAGGTACATGTC
>CAMTBF010000557.1 GCA_947068385.1 uncultured Lachnospiraceae bacterium | reverse complement strand
TTGTGGAACATAACTATTTCTTTTACCGCTTAACAGCCAATGATACCATCCTTATTCTGGACATGTTCCATGAAAAGGAAGATTTCATGCGAAAGCTGTTTGGAATCGTCACCACCTCACAGGAAACATTAGACTATTGGAAAGAGCGACGATTCGCAGAAGCAAAAACAGGCTCCCTTCCGAAAGGACAGAATTCCGCCGCCTTTCAGGAGGGAGCCTCAATTGATTAAGTCACGTCTCTATATTATATATCTGTCATACTCCGCCCACAGGGTTCGCGGCGGCAATCCAGTCCCAGAACGGGCTGCCGATGTCCAGGGCCGCGCCCTCCTGCCTGGGACGCATGGAGCCGTAGGGCAGGAGCTCCAGTTCCAGCTCCTCTATCTTCGTCCCCTCATGATAGAAGCCCTCCAGGCATTCCAGCGCGTACTTCAGCTGGGCCTCCAGCGCGCCCAGGCGGATCAGCACCACCTCGAAGCCCACTGCCTTGCTGGTGCTCCGCCAGAGCTTGCGCCAGGTATCGGTCAGCGCGGGCATCTGCTCCAGGAGCACCCTGCACCTCTCCATGCACTCCTCCACCAAATCGTCCCTGCCCGCGTCGTAGGCAAAGCGAATTGCGCAGCCTAACTCCGCCTTGTCCGCCAGGAACTGTGCCAGGTTGGCGTAATGGGCGAAGAGCAGCCCGTTGCCTTCCGATTTCCGCATATATCCCCGCAGCTTCCCGGCCAGCTCCATATAGTAGTCATAAAGGCTATGCAGCTCCTCGTCCTCCCCGAACAGGATGGTCTCCATCTGGGCCGGATCCTCCGGATCCCTGCCCGCCTCCTTCAGCGCATCCTTCAGGTAGTCCTCCACATGCCTATCGAACAGGCCGTAAAGGGGATTCTGGTACAGCAGGAACTTGGAGGGGTTGGCGCTGTGGAGGTTCTCCTCCGGCACGGAAGGGATTTCATCCAGCAGGCGCAGGTCGTAGAATGCCTGGGCATCCTCCCTGCAGCAGACCCCAAAGCTCTCGAATACCTCCTCCTGGGTAGGCTCCTGGCTGTAGGTGTACTCCGCGAACAGCTGCATCCCAATCAGGGCGCAAAGGCTGGAGGTCTCGCCGCCATTGTCCCCCCACATGGTGGTGCAGACATTGCGGATGCCCCGCTCCCTGCAGGCCGCAAGCCCTTCCCTGGTGACCCGGAAGGCCTTTCCCTGGTTGGGGGAGATGCCGTTCCAGGTCCAGATGCCTCCCGCGAAGATGATGCGGTCCGTGAGCTGCTGGTGCTTTTCCAGCAGCCTGGAGTACACTTCCTTTTCCGCATGGTAATAGTCCCAGTATACCAGCGACAGCCCCTCCGGAATGGATGCCCTGATCTGCTCCAGGGTCTTCTCCTCGATGGGGGACTGGTCATAGTAATCCCCGCTCTCGTTCAGCGGCCGGAAGAACATATCGCTCCATATCATGGGATCCAGGGAAAGCTCCCTGCACAGCTCTATCACCATCTCCAGATGATCCCTTAAGATTTCCAGAGAGGGCTTGTAGCCATTCTTCGCCAGATACTGGCCGCTTCCCAGTCCCCATGCCTCGTCCATGCCAAGGTGGATCCTGGAAGAGCGGAAGGGCGCGGTGGCGGCCTTCAGGATGCTCCGCAGGAACTCCCTGGTCTCCGGCGCGCCTACCAGCAGGACGCTGGTGGTATCCTTGATGGGGGCGGCCACCGGCCAGCGCAGGTACTTCTCCAGATGCCCCAGGGTCTGGATGCAGGGAATCAGCTCGATTCCGTAATCCGCCGCGTAGGAGTCCATCCGAGACAGCTCCTCCTGGGTATAGCGTCCTCTCCTGTATCCGAAGTAGGGCAGCTCCTCCACCTCATAGGTATCTTCCATATATAAGAAGATATAGGTGTATCCCATCAGGGCCAGCTTTCTCATGAAGCCCTGGAAGCCCTCCACGGATATCACATTGTTCCGGGACAGGTCGAACATGGCCCCCAGCTCGTCGAAATACTTGACCGTCCGCTCCTCAAAGGCCTCCGGCAGCTTCCCCAGCAGCCTGCCCAACTGGCGGAAGAACAGCGTCCTGGAGTCGAACCGGATGCAGGCCTCTTTCCCGTCGCAGCTTACGCCGTTCTCAGCGCCGCTTTCCGCCTTTACCGGAAAGCCGCCCTCGTCCTTCCCGCACAGCCTGAAATATCCGTCCCCCTCCAGCCCCTTCAGAGCCGGAACCAGGCCCTCGATGTCACCGTAAAAATAAAGCTTTGGAATTCCCATGTGCACCTCCTGTATAGACTTTCGGCTCCCTGCCCTCCCTTTCACAGGAGTACGGGGAGCCGTCCGTGCTTAATTTATTGCTGTTGCTTCATTATTACATATTTTGTTGCCTTCGTCAACCCGAACCGCTTCTTAATAGCCGAAGTGCTCATTCAGCTCGTTCAGCAGGGGCTCCCACATACCTTTGCTCTCCTCGAAGAATGCATCCCAGGAAGAAGCGATGTCGTCGGTACCGGTCACCAGCTCGTTGATCTTATCCCCATAAGCCACGGAATACATATCCTTTGTAGGGCTGCTGAAAGTTGAAGAAACCGGAAAAATTGGAAAGCCCGGAAAACTGGAAAAACCCGGAAAACTGGAAAAACCCAGAAAACTGGAAAAA
>CAMTBF010000556.1 GCA_947068385.1 uncultured Lachnospiraceae bacterium | reverse complement strand
AGGGCCGCCCTCTGCGACATTGAGGGACGGGAATGCAGATAAAGGCTTTGAGGGTGTCGCCAGAGGATCGATGCCATCCGGCTGACTGCGGAAAAGACTGCGTTTCGGACTGCCGGTCAGTCAGTCTTTCATGGCCTGCCGCGCATTGACCCGTCTGGTCAGTCTGCGGCTGCTTACAGGGGGAATAGGGATTTCAGGCGGTTCATGTTCTCCCGTTTTAAGTCCAGATTGGGATGGACGTAGAGGTTCATGGTGATGCCGATGTTGGAATGGCCCAGGATCTCGCTCAGGGTCTTGACATCGAAGCCGGCCTCCACGCAGCGGGTGGCGAAGGTGTGCCGCAGGGTATGGAAATGGGCTTCCTGGATGCCGCATTCCTCCAGGTATTTCTTCAGATGCCGCTGGAGCTTTCTGGGATCCATGCACCTGTCCGTGCCGGTGAGGAGGAATGCCCCGGGCTCCTCCGGGCGGAACCGCTGGCACAGGGTGGCGATGTCCGGCATCAGGGGGATGAGGCGCAGGGAGCTCTCGCTCTTCGGAGCCCCTATGACCAGCGCTGTCCTGGAAGCGTCTTCTGCCGGGGCCTGCTCCGCTGCCCCGCTTTCATCCCCGGCTGCCGCGCCGGATCGGCTTACATCCGCCTGAATGATATCTGCCTGGCCGGTATCGCCCCGCGGCAGGCGCAGGGCGGTATGGCAGACGGAGATGGTGGCCGCCTCGAAGGAGATGTCGCACCAGCGCAGGGCGCAGATCTCCCCGATCCGCATGCCTGTGCGCAGCGCCAGATAGACGCCGAACTTGCAGGCGTCCGTTTCCCGCGCCAGGAGCTGCACCAGAGCGGATTCCTCCTTCTCGTCCAGCACCCTTGTATTTTTCCGGAAGCTCTTCGGGTATGCGATCTCCATGTCCGGAAGCTTCTCGCCTGACCGCTTCCCCATGTAGGAGAAAATGGAGTGGAAAAGGGCCAATACGCTGCGGACCGTCTTCGGCGACAGGCCCTTGCCGCTCACGAGCGATCTGGTGAACGCATCGATTTCCTCCGGCAGGATCTCGCCGGGGAGCTTCTCCCCGAAGAAGGGCTTGATGTGGTTCTCGATGTCGGTGCGGTACTTTGCGCGGCTGGAGGGCTTCAGGCGGGCGCTGTTGGCGGACAGCCATCTGTCGCAGAAGCAGGCCACGTCCGGCCTCTGCCCGGGCTCTGTTTTTTGCGGTTTTTCTGCTCTTTCTGCCTGTCCGATCTCTTCCCTGGCCCGATCCGCCTTGCCTTTCGCCTCCTCGTATGTCCTGCCGTAGCAGAAGCCGTAGAGGGGCTTTCCGTCCGCCCTCCGCCCCTTGATGTAGCGGGCCTCGTACCTTCCGTCCTTTCTGTGGAACACGTTTTCTCCTCTTGCCATGATGTGGCACCTCCTCTTTTGTATTAGAAGCTTCGCTTCTGTGCGGACTGTGTCCAGTCCTATCTAGAGTGTACAAAATAGTCAAGTATCTTGACTAGTATTTTGGGGAAAGATACAGGAATCGTGAATTTGGGGATCGTGGAATCATGGATGGAAAGCCAGGCTGCATTGCTCTCGAAGCAAATAAGTGGTACAATCGAATAGACGGATGGAACTATGGAACAACTCATGGGGAGATTATGTATGCTGGTTTTAGAGATCAAGGAATATCTTTCTCGCATAGGTATCCACAGGATCAACGAGCTGGACACGGCGCTGGTGGAAGCTTTCGGGCGGGAAGAGGGGGAAAGGCATATTGAGCGGCTGACGGAACTGTTTGACCGTTCGGAAGAAAGGCTGCTTTATGGAGCCGGGGATACGGCGTACCTCCACCGCCAGGAGGAGCTTGTGGATTACTGGAACCAGAGCCTGCGGATGAGCCTTCTGGCGGCGTCCTTTTATGACCGCGTGTTTTTCCGGAGGGCCATGGAGTATGTGCTGGGACAGGGCTCCTTCTGGTCGGGGGACATCTTCGATATGGGCTGCGGGAATGGGATCCTGACCTGCTTTCTCGCGCTGCGGCATCCGGACAGCGCCGTCACCGGGCTGGAGATATCCTCGAATGCCATGTCCGTGGCAAAGGAGCTTGCAAAGGAGCTTGCGGTGGAAAATGTGCGTTTTTTGAAAGCGGATGCGCTGGGGCAGCGGAGGTGCGACACCCTGTTCTCCTGCCGCACGGCGCACGAAAATGTCGCGTGGAGGGCTCTCTGTGAGGAATCAGGGGAGCCGGCATTGCCGGTGGAGGAGCAGGTCAGGCGGCATAGCCAGTACGCGAAGGAGCTTTCGGCGCTGGTAAGGCCCCAGGGGCATCTGGTCAGCGTGGAGCGTTACGAGGATGACGATGCGTATGCCGGATTGGTCCGCGCGCTGGAGCGCTGGGGCCTTTGCCAGGTGAAGGGGACGCATATGCAGTTTTCCTGCAAAAACGGGGATGGGACGGCTACGTTCCAGGCAATGGTCTTTCGGAAAGATAGCTGAAAGGCAGAGGAGGATTTGAAGATGATTAAGGAAAGCATAGAGCAATTCAGCCAGTCTGTTGACCAATTCAAAGTCCAATCGTCACTTGACACGCGCAAATGAATATGCTAACGTTAAGCTATAAAAATGTCGCAGAGGGCGGCCCTTTGCGTCATCCCGGTGGGGGTTTTATGCCCCAAA
>CAMTBF010000555.1 GCA_947068385.1 uncultured Lachnospiraceae bacterium | reverse complement strand
ACCTGATGCAGAACGACCTGAACGTCACCGCCGCCGAGGTCATCTCCACTTATGTATACAAAATCGGCCTGGGGCAGCAGCAGTATAGCTACTCCGCCGCCATCGGCCTGTTCAACAATGGGATCAACTTCATCCTGTTGATCATCGTGAATAAGATTTGCAAAAAGACATCCGGCTCCAGCCTCTGGTAGGAGAGCCTGGAAGCACTTTTGACGAAAGCCCCATGGAGCGGGCGCGAGGTATGATCATGAAGACATATAAACGCACAAATATCTTCCCAGCCGCGAAAAAACGGCGGCGCTTCACACAGGATACCCTGTTCGACCTGATCGTGGCACTGCTTCTGACATTCATCATCTGCGCCTGTGCCTACCCGATCTGGTTCGTGCTGGTGGCCTCTTTTTCGGATCCCGCTTATGTAAACAGCGGAAATATGCTGTTTTGGCCCAAGGGCTTTACCCTTCTGGGGTATCGGAAGGTCTTCGAGGATTCCCGGATATGGATCGGATATGGCAATACGCTGCTCTATACCGTGGGCGGGACCGCGCTGGGCACATTGATCACGATGATGGCAGGCTATGCCCTGTCAAGAAAGGAGCTCCCTTTCCGGAATCTCCTCATGGGGTACTTCGTGTTCACCATGTATTTCAGCGGCGGGCTGATCCCCTTCTATATGGTCGTCAAGAAGCTGTCGCTGACCAACACCCGGACGCTGATGGTCATCATCAGCACGGTGGCCGTCTATAACATCATCATCACCCGCTCTTTTCTGGAGAGCAATCTACCGGAGGAGCTGCGGGATGCCGCCAGGGTGGACGGATGCGGGAATGTACGGTTTTTCGTCAAAATCGCCCTTCCCCTTTCCAGGGCGATCATTGCCGTGCTGGTTCTTTATATCGCTGTAGCCTACTGGGATTCCTACTTCAATCCCATGATCTTCCTGACGGACAGATCCAAGTATCCCCTGGCCGTCTATCTGCGGGAGATCCTGCTGACAGCCGGAACCGGAGCCGCCAATTCCGTGGCTTCCGATGCCGAGTCCGCCCAAAGGCTCCAGACCATGGTACAGGTGATAAAATACGGGGTCATCGTGGTCTCCACGCTGCCTATCGTCTGTGTCTATCCCTTCCTGCAGAAATATTTCATGAAGGGCGTCATGATCGGCTCCATCAAAGGCTGATACCTTTGCCATAAAAGGCTGGTATATATCAAAAAACAGTAACTGCAGAACAGATCAAGGAGGTAGAAGGAATATGAAAAAGAAAATGCTTTCACTGCTTTTGGCGGCTGCGCTGCTTACAGCAAGCGGCTGCGGCAATCAATCGGATCCGTCGCCCCAGGCATCGTCCGATGACGCGCCCGCGTCCCAGGACATGTCTCAGCCGGATTCCGGTCAGGAGGCGTCCCCGGAAAAGACCACCTTCAAGGTGGCCGTGATTCTCCATCCCCTGAACAAGGACGAGGACATCAACAACAAAGAAATCTACAAGCTGGCGGAAGAAGCCACCGGCGTCCATATTGAATGGATTCCGATTTCATCCGCGGATGCCGGAGACAAGGTGAACATCATGCTGGCCTCCGACCTGCCGGATGCCTTCCTGGGACTGGTCGGAGAGACCCAGATCGCCAACAACATGGATTCCTTCGCCAATCTCGCGGAAGGAGATCTGCTGAAAACCTATGCCCCCCATGTGTATGCCGATTACGAGACGATCCATGGCGGGCTGGACTCCCTGACCTGGCCGGACGGCTCCATCCGCTCCCTGATGACCGGGCGGCAGACCAGTTACGAAAATGATGCCATGGGGATCATGTACATGAACAAGGCCTGGCTGGACAAAGCCGGAAAGTCCATCCCCACCACGACGGAGGAATTCCTGGATGTCCTCAGGGCCTTCCGCGACGGAGACATGAACGGCAACGGGGACGCTACGGACGAGATCCCTTTCGAGCCCTCCCAGAGCGACTGGTGCTCCCAGATCATGAATGCCGCCAATCCCTGGGGCATTGCAGGCACGGAAGCATCCGATGCATCCGCTTACAAAATGGTGCGGGACGGCAAGGTGGTCGGCACGATAAACACGCCTGAATTCCGGAGCTTTCTGGAATTCTCCCACCAGATGATCGAAGAGGGGCTCCTGGATATGGAATCCTTCTCTCAGACCTCGGAGCAGTACTACGCAAAGCTGAAAGGCGGCCTGGTAGGCTGTTACTATTCCTGGACTCCAAACAGCGACATGAGCGATGATGCGGCGGCAGAGTATGTGCCGGTGGGCCCTATCCAGGCGCCCGATGGATCCGGATACGTGAAAACGGGGGCGCAGGACCAGCTGGCGGCAAACCTTACCGGTTTTGCGATTACCAGCCAATGCGCGGACATCCCCCGGCTTCTGGAATGGTGGGACTATATGTCCAGCACCACGGAGCTGAAATACATCTCCCGCTTCGGCGTTCAGGGCGGTGCGTGGGATATCGATGACAATGGGGAAATCTATGAGAAGATTCCCGATGGCCTGACGGATGATTTCACCATCGAAGATTACAAGTATACCTATGCAATGGCCGATTACGGCCCCCTCATCCTAAAAGACGAAAACGCAAATGTGCTGGAGGACGTCGCCTGGACATCCTGGTACCGGATCCAAAGCGTAGATGTGG
>CAMTBF010000554.1 GCA_947068385.1 uncultured Lachnospiraceae bacterium | reverse complement strand
CAGCGGATCGATCCCCAGCCTGTGCAGCAGGCCGAACAGCGTCACCAGGCCCAGCGCCGCCTCCCCCAGGTACAGGGGCCAGCGCGCCCCGTCATACTGCCTGGACACGAAGAAATAGATCCCCACGAACAAAAGCTGGGACACCGCCCCCATATACCAGCCCTCATAGCCTGTCCACGCAAGGCTCCCGTACTGGCTGCGCAGGGCGGAGAGGAGCACGCATATGCCGTAGGACGCCACCGCGGCGTCCACCATGCTAGGCTCCCTCCACCTGCCTGTTCCCGCGCTCCGGCCCCCGGCCCGCCTCGCCGCCTGCCAGATGCCCATGGAGAGCCCTGCTGCCAGCCAGATTCCCAGGCAGAGCAGGGAAAGGTTCTTGAACAGCATGTACTTCGTGTCGCCCAGGTTCCAATAGCCCTTCCCCGTATACAGGGGCAGGGCCGCCAGCAGGGCCGCCAGGTACAGCTTGCACAAAAGCCCCAGGAATTCGTTGTCTCCGTTCTTCATAGCCCCAGACCCGTCCGCCTCCATCTCCCGCTCCCCCTCCGGAATCGTCCGGAAATTCTCTTCCCACTATGATATCCTTTCACGGCCGTTCTGTCAACAGAATCGTCAGGGGCTGCGCTCCCCGTTCAGCGGCCGTGGCCGGATCTATGGCCATGGCCCTCCTCCCTGTGGTGGCCCGTGTCCTGTCCCGTGGGCTCCGGGGCGGGGGTCTCGGCGGGGGCTTCCCCGGACTGCCCGGTGGACTGGCCGCTTCCATCCCTCATTCCGTCCTCCGCCTCGTTTCCGGCCGCGGCCCCGTCGCCCGCCTCGTCTTCCCCCTCAGGCTCCGTCCCCGTCCCATGGCCGCCGCCATGCTCAGTGCCGTGGCCGCTTCCATGGTTCGCGCCGTGCTCATGCTCCTCGATCCTGCCGCTGATCTGGGACATGCTCATCTCGTGGCAGTCCTCCACGGTGACGGTGGGCTCGTACTGCAGCAGCACCTGGTAGGCCAGGTACTTCCCCAGGGACAGTCCGTTCCCGTGGGCCTCCTCCACCATGCTCATGTCCGCCCTGACGCTGACCCCGCCATGCTCCACGCAGCCGGAGGAACGGGCGATGTCCGCCAGCATCTGCTCCTCCCTGGGGGCGCTGTCCGTGGCCACGGTAAAGGTGAGCGCCGCGTCCTGGGTCAGGTAGGGCTGCATGCCCTCGCTGCCCACGATCCTCTCGATGGCGTCCCCATAGCGCATCCCCTTCACCGAGACCCCCTCCAGGATCTCCTGGCCGTCCCCATTGTAGGCCCTGACGGAGATTACCCTGTCCAGCCGGTTCAGCTCCAGCTCCAGAGAGGGATTCAGGTCGATGCTCACATAGGCCACGGGCATCCACAGCAGGGCGTAGGAGCCGACGCACAGGAATGCCGCAAGCATGGCCCCGGCAGCCCCCAGCGCCAGCCGGAGGGCGGGACGGGGCAGGCGCCTGCCCGGGGCCCGCCCGGCTTCCCGCTGTCTGGCTTCCCGCAGGAATTCTTTTGTGGAGGCCTTCAGCTCTTCGCTGGCCCCGATGCAGTCGAAGGCATCCCTGATTCTGTTCTCCTGCCTCATCACAAATCACCTCCCAGCGCTTCCTTCAGCATCGTCCGCCCTCTCGACAGGAGCGAATAGACCGTATTTTCCTTTTTGCCCAGGATCCGGCCGATCTCCCCTGCCGAGTAGCCTTCGTAATAATGCAGGTATATGGCGTCCTTGTACTTTGCCGGCAGGGCCAATACCGCATCCAGCACCTCGGTCTGCCGGGGCGGGATCGACGCCGCCTCCTCCGCCAGCTCCTCCAGGGGCAGGGCGCTGTGGCGGAAAAAGCTTTTCAGATAATCCCGGCAGGCATTCAGGGTGACGCGGATGAACCACGCCTTCTCATGCTCCGGGCCCTCAAAGCCCCCTTCATACAGCAGATATTTCAGAAATACTGTCTGGAACACATCCTCCGTGTCGGAGGCATTCTTCAAGTGATAAAGACAGATCCGCCTTATCATGTCCGAATACCGCTCCACCGCACGGTCTACCTCAATTTCGCTGCGCATCGCTCCACCGCCTTTGCCCCCTCCGTAGTGACTGCCGTACCTCCCTGTCCCCATACCGCAAAAAGGACTGCCGCACAGTACGGCAATCCCCGCTTCTTACCTCTAATGATGGCCGCGGCCATGATGACCGGAGCCGTGGTGCCCTCCTCCGTAGCTGCCGGAATAGCAGTTCCATCTGCCCTGGCTCATGCCGCAGCCATGTCCCGTGCCATCGTAGTACGGACAGGCGCTGCTCCCGTCATAGGCTGCCCCGCCGGATCCGTATACCGTCTGGGGCTGGGCCTGGGCCGCCTCGTCTGCCGGGGCCTGTTCCTCCGCCACCGCGCTCCCTGCGGGCTGGCCCTCAGGCACTGCCACAGCGCCCTCCGAGGGCTGGACCTGGGCCGCCCCGGCCGTGCCGTGGCAGTACTCCCAGTAGTCGCAGACCCCGCTCACATCCACGCCCCAGTAGGCGCAATCCTGTCCGCCGCCGTAGCAGAACAGATGATGTCCGCCCTCATGGCTCCCTCTGTACTGGCACAGGCCGCTTCCCTGAATCACCCTGCCCGCGCAGGCCCCGTGATGCCCTGCGGAAACGGTCATGCCCATGGACAGCG
>CAMTBF010000553.1 GCA_947068385.1 uncultured Lachnospiraceae bacterium | reverse complement strand
TAAGATAATATAAAACTTCATATGTGGCGCAGGCAATGAATGGGGTTCCACGGGGCATATTGCCTCTTTATTGTCGTGCCGTTTCCAGGTAGCCTTTCGTGAATACTATACCTTTCGGTTATAGCACACTCAAGAGGTGTGTTATTTTTATACCCATAATCAGCCGCAGGAAGTAACCACAGATAAGGAGTACTTTCTGCGGCATTTCTGCGCCAAATATGCAGTTTTAAGACGCGATACCTCTAAAAGTAGTCATATGATATCATTCTCCTTTCGCGGTCTGTCGAAGCAGATTGATTTTATCTGAGTGTAGCACATTCAGCGCAGATGTTCAATAGGCAAATTTTTTGAGTTTCCTGCCCCGATTCACCAATCTGCAAACTCATAGGGCAACTGGACGGAATATACGAACTATTGGAAGCACCATTATAAATATTTAACCTGCGCCGCTATGTGTACTGCCATCATTTTCGTCCCCCCTCAGCCTCAAACACAATGCCACTGTACCCTATGGGCTTCGAAGCTCTCCGGCAGCGTCATTTTGCGCATCATGTCACGGATTGCGGCTTCCGGGACAGCCTTTTGCCGTCCGGCATTTCGCTTCAATTCCTCTTCCCATTCTGTCTCAAGGTAAACGATCCTCACCGACGCATGGTAATCCGTAAAAAGACGAATCTGTTTTTCCCGGATCGCAGCGGTAAGGTCTGTGGCGTTCCATACAAACGGAATCTGTTTCCTGAGGTAATTTTTGGCCAGCCCTCTGGCGGCATTTGCCACAGCGGCCTGATTGTCCCGGGGCGAGATATTCATCCGCTCCCGGATTTTATCCAGGGAAATCTCCGGGTACCCGTCGGCATGGGCGCTAATCCATGTGTCCTTTCCCGTGCCCGGGAGCCCGCTCAGCAAAATGGCTTCGCCCCAGCTGTCATCAAAAAATCCCTGGCCTGGCCGGATCTTTTTCCCCGACAGATAGGCATACTCCGAACAGGAATCCGGAAAAACATATGGCGCCTCCAGGCATCCGGCCTCCTCCGCCTGCACCCGGAAAAGCTCGACGGCTTCCAGAGCCTCCTCCCGGTCGCCGCATATCCGGCCCCTCATATCCGCCAGGGCCAGAATCCATAGCATCCACAGCGAGAAATCCCGGGCCAGCTTTCCCACGGATGCAGTTTTTATTGCGCAGCGCTCAGGTTCCACCTGCTCCAGGATATGGAGCGGAAGGGAATGGTACCGTATCAGGCTGCATATGGTTTCCCGGAAGCTCTGGACATCGGGGTTGCCGCAGAATCCGAATGTAAGCCAGAGGATTTCTCTCGCCATCCGCGAGCCCACGGCAGAGTGGTTCGGGGAAATCCAGCTTCCCGCCTCCATTCGCGTGCAGGGGATTTTGCCGATGTCATGCAGGAGCGCGGCCAGGAACAGCTCCTCCTGCCGCCTTCTATCCGCCATGCGCCAAGCTGGCATTGCCGTCAGCTCCTGGCATACCATACAGGTATGCGTCCATACATCGCCCTCTCCGTGCCATACAGGATTTTGAGGGATGGTTTTCATCTGCGCTATCCACGGAGACACCGGCGAATCTTGTATTTTAATCCAATCAATGCTCCAGTCAGGGGGTTTGGGCACCAAGTCCAGAAGCAGCTGCCTTTTTTCCATTTTGTTCATCCCTCGTACAGGCTTTCCGGCGGCACAGCCAGGCCATTGGGCACGATGGGTCTGTCCAGCCAGTGGTTTTCCGAGAAATCCACGCATTGCAGGAAGCCGGCCCTGACATATTTCAGTCTGCCTGTTACCTTTCCGCCCTCTTCCACCTTGATGTACAGGCCTTCCATCAGGCCGGAGCTGTCTGTTTCCCGGCATTGCCTGTCCCCGTCCAGCCCCAGTTCAGCCGCTTTGTTCCTTAAGCTTTCCATGTGGCCCTCACGGATATATTTGGATGGGCCAAGCAGGGCCAGCAGCTCCTCCCTTGTCCGGAAGGCCCCTTCCGCCAGAACCGGCACGGAAACGATGGGCATTTGGCCGGTGAGCCTCTGCCTGGCAGGGGTATCAAGGTAGATGTCTTCTTTTTTATCATAGATATCAAATTCCAGGAAGTAATGGGGCAGGGCATCGTAGAATACGGTGTGCTTTGCGTACATCCATTCTCCGTACATGATATAGCGGTTCCCAAGCACCCGGTAAAACGCGTCCCTGTGTATGGAAGCCCACTGTTTCATCAGATCATAATGCCGCTCCCGGTAGCCGCCGGTGAGATAATGGCCCCGGCTCTGGAGCAGAATCCGCCCGCTTTCATCAAAAAAAATGCCGGAATTCGCCCCGTCGCATTTTTCCTCTACCACGAGATGCTTTCCCTGTATTTCCGAAAAACGAATCTGCGATAAGTCCTCGTCTCCCGGCTGAAGCCGCGAGCCCTCCAGATGGGGCGTCCTTGGGTATTTTCTTATTTCATTCATTTTCCTTTTCCCTATTGCTCCTGAGCATGAATTGTCGCGGTCAGGATTAAATGTCCGTTCACGCCGCCGAAATGAAGCCTGGTATTTCCCGGCAGGCTGAAAGTCAATGTCTTTTGGCAAATATGAGCCGAAGGAAATGCCTATAGATAAAATCTCCAGAGATAATCCGCGGCTTCCTCCGCATAGTCTATGCCGATGCGCTTTCCCGCCTGGATGCGCT
>CAMTBF010000552.1 GCA_947068385.1 uncultured Lachnospiraceae bacterium | reverse complement strand
GACACTGGATGCAATCAGGAATGGCTCCGCTATGCTGGTGATCGTTGCGGAGCCATTCCTGATTGCATCCAGTGTCTGAAATTCACCGCTGACCAGATTGCGTCCTTTCATGGCGATTCCCAAAAGCGATAATATCTTATTCTGCTTCAAGCTTTTCAAACTCCCCCTCTAAAGTATCATATACTTCCTTTGGAATACTCATCTTGAAGGAGCGCTCCAGGCCCTTGTTCTTCCTGGCCATAAGCAGGCATTCCCTGCTCTTACAAACATATGCGCCTCTTCCGTTCTTCTTGCCTGTTATGTCCAGACATATGTCATTTTCCGCTGTCTTCAGGACTCTCATCATGTCCCGCTTTCCCTTCATCTCGCCGCAGCCGACACATTGTCTCAAAGGAACCTTTTTTGCCATATAGCCTCTTACTCCTCATATGTGGGGTCGTCCCCCTCTTCCTCATACTCTTCCGCGCCGTCCTCCGGCTCCTCATAGCCCTCCGGCTCCTCGTAGCTGCCTGCTTCCCCGGGCTCCTCCGGCTCTTCATAGCCGCCCTCTTCGTAGCCCTCCGCCTCGCTGTAGTCTCCGGGGTCTTCATACCCTGCCGTATCCGTCAGGCCCTCGTCCTCGCTGTATTCATATCCTTCGGCTTCGCCGTCCTCGTACTCGCCGTACTCCTCGTCATACTCGCCGTAGTCATCCTCCAGGTAATCCTCGTACCGGAAGCCCGGCGCGTCCTTGGCCTGGGTCTCGGACTTGATGTCTATCTTGTAGCCGGTGAGCCTGGCGGCCAGCCTGGCGTTCTGGCCCTCCTTGCCGATAGCAAGGGACAGCTGGTAATCGGGCACCACCACCTTGGCAGTCTTCTCGTCGGGATCCGCGAACACCGCCACGATCTTCGCCGGGGACAGGGCGTTCTGGATCAGGTTGCCGGGGTTGTCGTCCCAGTTCACGATGTCTATCTTCTCGCCCCGCAGCTCGTCCACGATGGCGTTCACCCTGGCGCCGTTCATGCCCACGCAGGCTCCCACCGGATCCACGTTGGGGTTGTGGCTCCACAAGGCGATCTTGGTACGGCTCCCGGCCTCCCTGGCGATGCTCTTGATCTCCACGGTGCCGTCCTTAATCTCCGTGACCTCGGACTCGAACAGGCGCTTCACCAGCTCCGGATGGGTGCGGCTCACATTGATGCGGGGGCCTTTGGGGGTGTTCTTCACCTCCAGGATGTACACCTTGATGCGCTCCGTGGGCCGGAAGAACTCCCCCTTCACCTGCTCGGATTCGCTGAGCATGGCGTCCGCCTTGCCCAGGTTGATGCTTATGTTCTTCCCCAGATGCCGCTGCACCACGCCGGTGACCACATCCTTCTCCTTCTCATAATATTGGTTATAGATGACGCTTCTCTCTTCCTCCCGGATTTTCTGCAGGATGACGTTCTTGGCGTTCTGGGTGGCGATGCGGCCGAATTCCTTGGACTTGATCTCCACATGTATCATATCGCCCACCTGGGCCATGGAGGAAATCTCTCTTGCATCTTCCAGGGAGATCTGCAGGACCGGATCCTCCACGTCCTCGGCGGCGGGCATGACTTCCTTCTCCGCGTATACCAGGAAATCGCAGGTGTCCCTGTCTATCTCCACATGTACATTGTCCGCCTTGCCGAAGTGGTTCTTGCAGGCGGTCAGCAGCGAGTTCTCTATGGCCTCGAACAGGGTCTCCTTGCTGATCTCCTTCTCCCTCTCCAAAATGTCAAGCGCCTCCATCAATTCCTTGTTCATCATTTCCTCCATTCCGGCTGTTTGCCAATCCCTTTATCTCCACAATCAATAGGAATAATCCTGTCATCCGTAAAAAGCGTCCTAAAAGTCCACTGCCAGGCGGATCACCGCGATGTCGCCGCGCTGGAATGTCCTGGCCGTCTCCCCCTCCAGGATGGTGACGCTGTCCGCGTCGAAGCCATCCAGCCTGCCCGAGAATTCCCTGCATTTGTCGATGGGCTTGAAGAGCCTGATCTCCACCTCCTCGCCCATGGCGGCCTGGAGGTGCTTATCCTTCTTCAGGGCCCTTCCCAGGCCGGGGCTGCTGACCTCCAGCACATAGGCGTCCGCGATGAAGTCCTCCCTGTCCAGGGCATCGGACAGGGCGCGGCTCACGTTCTCGCAGTCCTGGATGTTCACGCCCTCCGGCTTGTCGATATAGGCGCACAGATGGTAGTCCGCGCCCTCCTTCACATATTCCACATCATAGACGGACACGCCGTTGGCCCTGGCGATGGGCTCCAGCAGCGCCTGTGTCCTGTTTTCGTAATCTTCCCTGCGTGACATTCCAAAGCTCTCCCTAAAATTCTTCCTACATGCAAGTAAGAGTGGCTTGCAAGCCACTCTTACCTTAATCATCATCATTTACAAGTTCAGTTTAGACCTAAACAGGGAGTTTGTCAATAGGTTTCTTAAATTTTTGTAAATATTTTATTCCGCGGCCTCGCTTCCCGCGCATTCTTCCTCCCCCACGTACACGATCTCCAGGCTGCCGAAGTTCACGGAGCCCTCGATGTAGACCACGTCCTCGCCGTAGGGATTGCATTTCCCGTTCTCCTCCACGCTGCCGAAAGAGGCCTGCACATCCAGCACAATTATATATAAGCCAGAGTTCTCGTGACTACTCCTCAATTATTTCAAATTA
>CAMTBF010000551.1 GCA_947068385.1 uncultured Lachnospiraceae bacterium | reverse complement strand
AAGCCCCGCCTCCCGGAGAATGGGAATCGCCCTGAGCGCCGCCTTTGTCCCTGCTCCTGGTACACTCTCGAAGCCAGATGGAAGGGGCTGACCTTTCCATTTCTGCCCACTTCCCAGAAGATCCTCGCGAAGGTCTTCTCCGTTTTCGGCGCATACTTCTTGCCGTCATCGCCATCCGTCATGAAAGTGGTCTTTAAGAAGCTCCTTACCGCCTCCTCCGTATGATAGGTTTCATTGTAGGTCAGCTGTTCAAACTGGAAGATGCCGTCCTCCGTCAGGCCGTTCCTGGGATCCATATACATCTCCAGCCCTGCCCTGGACGCATAGCACCAGTTGTTGTCGAATTTTCCGTTCCTTGTCCACTCCGGAAAGACCTTCTCGATCAGGCTCTTGGCATCCTGGAGCTCGGCATCGATGGTGGCCTGCCAGTCCAGATCGGTGTTCATCACGGCAAATGTCCAGTTGGGATGCTTCTCCTTCAGCGCCAGCAGCGCCGGGCGGTAGCTCTCCGGGAACTGCTCGATGTCCGCATGCCCGGCCCTCTCCCCGTCGATCGCATAGGTGGCCGCGTTCATGCCGAACATCTCCTCCCACTCCAGGAAGCGCTCGTCCGAACAGGCCAGGTAGGTCCTGGGCACATAGCCGCGCACCTCCTGCCCCTGATAGTCCAGCCTCACATAGTGCCAGACCTCCATGTTCTCGTCCACGGCCATGTCCAGGATGTTCACCGTCTGGCCGCTGAGCACCGTCACCGCCGCTTCGCTCTCGTAGGAGGGCGATACCCGCACCGGATACTCGTCGCTGAGATACACCAGCGCCATGATGTCCCGCTCCCCGGCAATCTGGGCCAGGGCCTCCCCGGCCATCCGGATCCACTCCGCGGTGTCCTCGTCCACGTCCGCGAAGACGCGAGGGTCTTCTTCCGCATCGAAGCCGCCCTCTCCCGAGCCGTCCCCGGGATCCTGGCCCTCCTCCGGCGACTGGCCCTCTTCCGGATCCTGCCCGTCCTCCGGGACCTGTCCGCCGTCCGGTTCCCGGACGTCCCCGGACGCCTGGCCGTCATTGGGGGCTTCGCCGTCTCCCGAGGCCTGGCTGTCCCCGGAATCCTGGCCGCCTCCCGAGGC
Organism: uncultured Lachnospiraceae bacterium; assembly: GCA_947068385.1. Classification (GTDB taxonomy): domain Bacteria; phylum Bacillota; class Clostridia; order Lachnospirales; family Lachnospiraceae; genus Acetatifactor. The sequence goes on along the minus strand of CAMTBF010000551.1, from coordinate 1,557 downwards.
CTGTCCATCGCCCGGTTCCTGGATTTCTGCGCCGTCCTGGCCACCGCCCGGTTCCTGGATTTCTGCGCCGTCCTGGCCACCGCCCGGTTCCTGGATTCCTGCGCCGTCCTGGCCGCCGCCCGGTTCCTGGATTCCCGCGCCGTTCTCCCCGTCTCCCGGCTTCTGGGCATCTCCGGCCGTCCCGCCGCCAGATGCCTCTCCGCCGTCTCCGGGATTTTGCACATCCGTCCCCGTCTGGCCGTCCCCTGCCGCCTGGCTATCCTGCCGCAGGACCTCCTCTCCGGCCCCCTCCGCGGCCCAAGCCACCGGCGCAGGCCCGCTTGCGCTCGTGCCCAGCAGGGCCGCTATTGTCAAAACGCCGCATATGTATCTTCCATATTTTCTCATCTATACTCCTATCTGACCGCTAAAGCGGACACCCAGCTCTTTTGAAAGTCCTCCGCCCTCATCCGGCCGTGACCTAAGTAAGCATAGCATAATATCCTCAAAATTTCTCTGGTAAATCCTTCAAGGCAGCCCCAAGCCATCGCCCTGAGCTCATCCCCCCGCCCGCCAGGCCCTATGCCGCCATGCCGCGTGCAGCCTCCTGAGCCCCCTGGGAGCGATGACGAACAGCGTGTGGTATGCCTTGTTCTTCCTGGTAAGGATCCGGCTCTGCATGGCCCTCCGCCAGTTCCTGCGCAGGTAGGCCACGATCCCCCGATAGACGGCATTGTCCTTTGTCATCTGCGAGATTGGGATGTGCAGCAGGTACTCCAGCCTCTGGAATATCCCGAACCGGAACGCCGTCTCCTCCAGCTCCGGATAGTCCCTCCTCACGATCCCCTCCACCATGTCCGCGTTCTCCACGCAGTCGGCGTACACCGGCGAGAAGGTCTCCCTGTCCGCCTTGCGGGAATTGCTGCCGATCCGGTAGAACACATGATAGGCCTGATCCGGCAGGGATACGATGCCTCCCATCCCCGGCAGCATGCGCACCAGCAGATGGAAGTCCTCGTTCAGCTTCCCCAGGGGAAAGGCCTCCTCCGGGAACAGGTCCCTGCGTATCAGCTTTGTGCAGAAGGAGCAGTCCCCCCTGTGCATCAGCAGCTCTTCCATGAATTCCCTGTCATCCAGCACGACAGCCTCTTCGGGCGGGACGCAGATGTCCGGCAGCGGGTTCCCCTTCTCATCGATCTCGTCCCGGGCCACCTGGGCCGCGGATGCCCGGAATTCCCGGATCCCCCCCATCAGCAGCTCATACATGTCCGGCGCGATATAGTCGTCGCTGTCCACAAAGCCCACATACTCCCCCGCGGCCTGGGCCAGCGCCAGGTTCCTGGCGGAGGAGGAGCCCCCGTTCTCCTTATGCAGGACCCGGATCCGCCCGTCCTCTCCGGCCAGCCTGTCGCAGAGCTGCCCCGTGCCGTCCGTGGAGCCGTCGTCCACCAGGATGATCTCCAGGCGGCTGTAGGTCTGGGCCGTGATGGAGCGGACGCACCTGGGCAGATAGTCCTTTATATTATAAACCGGTACAATGACTGTTATCAAGGGAGTTTCCATTATATTAAGCTCCAT
>CAMTBF010000550.1 GCA_947068385.1 uncultured Lachnospiraceae bacterium | reverse complement strand
GGGTGATGCCGCCGGTGTTGATGTTGGCGAAGTCCGTGTAGGTGCTGCTCTCCTTTAAGGTGACGCCCACCTTGGGGGGCGCGGGCTGGTTGTAGAATTTCACCCACAGGCATTCCATCAGCTCCAGGGCCTGGTCTCTGGTGAGGATTCCCGCTGCCGTGTCCCTCTCGTAAAAGGGGCCCAGGTGCTGGTCGAAATGTCCCGGGGAATAGGCGTCCCAGGGGTTCAGCTCCGTGGTCACCGCCAGGTGGGTGAACCAGTAGGCCTGGATGGCCTGGTAAAAGGTCTCGGGTCTATGGGCGGGCACCACGTCGCAGTTGGCCGCGATCTGCAGCAGCTCTTTCCTGCGGGCCTCATCGGCGCAGCTGTCGGCCATCTGCCTGGCCAGCTCCCCATAGCGCTTTCCCAGAATCATGATGGCGTCGCAGGCGATGGACATGGCATTCAATTGATCGCGCTTGTTCAGGGCCTCCGGGTCGTGCTGGAAGTCCAGCGCGGCCAGGGCCTGGCGGATGTCCTCCTGATAGTCCAGGTAGCCCTTCTCGTACAGCTTCACGGAGCCTACGGTGTGCCCCGGTCCCCGCTGCTCCATGAACTCCGTGAAGATGCCGGCGGCGTAGGCCTCCTTCCACTCCGGGGTCATGCTGTCCAGGATGCGGCGGCGCATGGAGCGGTCTTCCCAGTAGGGGATGATCTGCTCCTCCTGGATCTTCAGGTCGTCCTCCGTCACGGTGAAGTTGACTACGGAGCGGTCGTTCATGTTGTGCATGTCGTCCAGGGTATGGCAGCACAGCTCCGGAAAGGTGGGGGCGGACTGGGGATAATCCCCCTTTTCCCCTACGATGAGCTCGCCCTCGCCGATGTAGAGCTTTTTATGGGAGAAGAAGTGCTTCAGCACCAGGGCCCGGAGCTCCGGGACGGATACCTTGCCCTCGTACATCTGATAGGCCTCCGTCTCCAGGACGGCCCGCTCCATGTAGATGTGGGGCTGGGTCTCGGTGCTGATCTTACGAAGTCTCCTGATGCGGTCGTTCATGCCGCGTTCTTTCGTCTTTGCCATTGGTTAACCTCCTGTCTGGATATTTTGGAAACCGCTCTGCCGGAACAGCTGCTCTGCCTGATGCAGCCACTGGGCATCCGGCTCCGCCATGGAAGCCCCGCCGTAGAGGCGGTCCAGCCTGGCGTACTTTCCGCTGCCTGTGCTGTGGTATTTCAGCAGGTTGATGCGGTATGGGTTGATTGCATTGTCCTGTAGGAACGAAATGATGTCGGTGAGATGCTTTTCGGTGGCGTTCACGCCGTCGATCAGGGGGAGGCGGATCTGGATCTTCCCGCCGTCCGCGCTCAGGGCTTTCAGGTTTTCCAGAATCAGCCGATTGTCCACCCCGGTGTGCTCCAGGTGGGCCCGGGGATCTATCAGCTTGATGTCGTAGAGGAAGGTGTCCGTGTAGGGGAGCACCCGCCGGATATGCTCATAGGGGACGCAGCCGCAGGTGTCGATGTCCACGCTGTAGCCCGAAGCGTGGAGGCGCCTGGCCAGCTCTTCTATGTAGTCCATGTCCTGGGCCAGGGGCTCGCCGCCGGAGAGGGTGATGCCGCCGCCGGAGCGCTCGTAGAACATCCAGTCCTTCTCCAACAGCCGGATCAGTTCCGGGAGGGGGTATTCTTTTCCCACCGCCTCCCTTGCGCCATAGGGGCAGGCCGGTACGCATGCGCCGCAGCCCTGGCACAGGCTTCGGTCCAGGCGGGGGAGGGATTTCCCGGGGAGCGCAGGGGCTGGTGGTGGCAGGCTCTCCATGGAAACGGCCCTCTGCGGACAAGCCTGGCTGCATGCCCCGCAGCCCGTGCAGCGGTCGGCGTGGAAGAGGAGCTCTGCTTGGAAGCACTGGCTCTCCGGATTGTGGCACCAGGAGCAGGAGAGCGGGCAGCCCTTGAAGAAGACGGTGGTGCGGATGCCCTCGCCGTCGTGGATGGAATATTTCTGGATATTGAATAGTAACGGCATGCCCATTCCAGCCAACTCCTCCCATAGTTTCTCAACTTTAATTGTACTCCATGGCTTTTTGGGCTGTCAAGAGAGAACGGAAAGATGAGGAAGAAGATTTGGCTCCTCCTGATGCTTGTGGAACCGGAGCCGCTATAGTATAATGTGGACATAGGAAGGGCATTGGGCCCTGGATATGCCGGAGGAGGTGCCATGGAAGGGACAGGAATCAGGGAGACTGTTATCGAGGAGATACGCGGCCTGGCGAAAAGGCATGGGGTGCGGAAGGTGATTCTGTTCGGCTCCAGGGCCAGAGGGGACTATGGGCGCGCCAGCGACATCGACCTGGCGGTGAGCGGCGGCAATGTCCTTCATTTTGCGCTGGACGTGGAGGAAGAGACTTCCACTCCGCTGAAATACGATGTGATTGATTTGGACGGGGAGTTGCAGCAGGAGCTTCAGCGGGCTATCCGGCAGGAGGGGAGGGTTCTATATGAAGAAATATGACAACTATGCATCGAATCTGCGGGTGCTGGAGCGGGCAGACAGGGAGGCGCTGGACAATGAATTTATCATCGGAGGGATCATTGATAAGTTTTCGATCCAGTTTGAACTGGGATGGAAGCTGTTAAAAGAGCTGCTGGCTTACGAGGGCAGCCGGGCATCAGCTACCGGTTCTCCGAGGACGGTTATCAAGGAAGCGTTTGCGGTA
>CAMTBF010000549.1 GCA_947068385.1 uncultured Lachnospiraceae bacterium | reverse complement strand
GTAGAACTGTGTCAGGGAAGAATCCTTGTAGGTGGGAACCGCGTACACCTTCCCATGCACCTGTGTACCGGACCAGAGCTGCTCCGGAATGAAGCTGTAGAGCTCCGGGGTCACGCTCTGCACCATGTCCGTGATGTCGGCGAATGCGCCCAGGGTCACGAATTTGCTGTAGTTCGTGTTGTTGGTGAACATCAGGTCGAAGTATTCGCCTGTATTGACGATGGTGTTCATCTTTGTGTCGTACTGATCCCAGGCGGCGATCTTCACGTCCAGCCTTACGCCGATCTTCTCCTCGGTGTAATCGCTGATCTGGGCGATGTTCTCCTCGAAATCGTCTGCGGGGGTACCGCCTACCGTCCAGTAGACCAGCGTGGGCACTTCGCCGCTGCCGCCCTCTGCCTCCTGGCCGCCCTCTTCCTCAGAAGACTCCTCAGGCGCCTCCTCGGATGACTCCTCGGCGGAAGACTCTTCCGCTGAAGACTCCTCAGATGCCCCCCCTGAGGCCTCGCTGCTCTTTGATTCTCCATCGCCGCCACCGCAGCCGGCCAGCATGCCAGCCGTCATGACCGCAGTCAGGCCCAATGCCAGAATCCTGCTTAAGCTTTTCTTTTTCATGGTAATCCTCCTGTTTTGATAAATTTATATCATCCGGCAAGGGCCGGTCTGATATCTAAGGTACGCTGTCCCAGGTCATCCCTTCACCGCTCCCACCGTGAGGCCGGAGATGAAGTATTTCTGGAAGAACGGATAGGCACAGGCGATAGGAAGCACGATCAGGACCACGATGGCCATACGGGCCGCCTCCTGTGGCATCTTGGCCAGCATCTCCGCCGCCGTGACGCCGATGGTGGCCGCGTTCTTCACCAGCATCTGGATATTGGTCAGGATCTGGTTCAACAGGGCCTGCAGGGACAATAGCTTGCTGTCATCTATGTAGAGCATGGACTGATACCAGTCGTTCCAGTAGGCGAAGCTCAGGAACAGTCCGATGGTGGCCAGCACCGGCAGGGAGATCGGCAGCACGATCCTGCTGAAGATCACAAGCTGGCTGGCGCCGTCCATCTTTGCGGATTCCACCAGGGATTCCGGTATGGTGGTCTTGAAGAACGTCCGGCAGACGATCACGTTGAAGGACGATACCGAAAGGGGCAATATCAGCGCCCAGACGGAATCCTTCAAGCCCAGGAACTGGCTCACGATGAAGTAGGTGGAGACCAGGCCCCCGTTGAATACCATGGGGATGAACACCACCATGGTCAGGAATCCGTTCAGCTTATAGTCCGGCCGGGACAGCACATAGCCCATCAGGGTCGTCAGCAGCACCCCCAGAACGGTGCCCGCGATGGTCACGAACAGGGAGATGCCCAGGGCCCGGGCAATCATCTTCCCCTGGGAGACCAGGAAGACGTATCCCTCCAGGGACGGAATCTTCGGGATGAAGTGGTAGCCGTATTCCAGGATGGACTCCTCCGCCGAGAAGGATATCGCCACCACCAGCAGCACCGGGATGACGCAGGTCAGCGCCGCCAGTATGAAGATGACATGCAGGACAGCGTTCACCGGCTTTGAGACTCTGTTGAAACGGTCGAACCCGTCGGGCTCGTTCTTCTTTTTATTCTTTATTGTTTCTGCCATATATTTCTCTCCTATTCCAGTTACGGTTTCCTGTTGCGCTGCTATTAAATCATCGCGCTCTCACGGTCTATCTTCCGCACGATGGCGTTGGCGGTCAGGATGGTGATGCAGCCCGCCACGGACTGTACGAAGGCGGCTGCCGCCGACATGCCCGTAGTCGATGTCCGAAGCTGCTTGTACACATAGACATCCAGCGTGTAGACCACGTCGTAGAGCGAGTTGGAATCTCTGGGCACCTGGTAGAACAGACCGAAGTCGGAGTAAAAGATGCCGCCCACCTTCATGATGAACATCATGATGATCACGTTCTTCATCAGGGGCAGGGTTATGTAGCGAATCTGCTGCCATATGGTGGCACCGTCGATGCCCGCGGCTTCATAGTAGGTCTTGTCGATGCCGGTGATGGTGGCCAGGTAGACTACCATGCCGTAGCCGACGCCTTTCCACAGGTTCATGAACACCAAAAAGGGCGGCCACATCTGTTTCTTCATATACCATTGCTGGCGCTCATACCCGAGGGTCTCCAGCATATTGTTCAGCAGCCCCTTGTCAAAGCTCAGGAATGCCCATACCAGCGCCGTCACCACCACCCAGGACAGGAAGTACGGCATGAACATGGCCGTCTGGTAGACCTTGGCCATCCGCTTGGAATGAATCTGGCCGATGGCAATGGCCGCCGCCACGGGGATGACGATTCCCAGGATGATGAATACGATATTGTAGGCAAGCGTGTTCCTGATGATGAGCCAGATGTCCTTGGAGGCAAAGAGGAACTTGAAGTTGCTGAACCCCACCCACTTGCTGGTGAAGAAGCTCTTCAGGAATCCTCCGTTGATCTTGAATTCCTTGAATGCGATCACGATACCGAACATGGGCAAAAAGGAAAATAGAAAATACCAAATCGTCGTCGGCAGCGCCAACAGGGTCAGTTCCGTGTCGTCACGCCTCCAGCGGCGTCTTTTCACCTTTGCCTTTTTCTTGTCTCCTGCCATTCCCTCTCCTCCTTGCTGTTTCCGCATCCTTAACCGGCGGAATACTCAGCGGATGTTCAATAATCGTAGT
>CAMTBF010000548.1 GCA_947068385.1 uncultured Lachnospiraceae bacterium | reverse complement strand
TGCAAAGGCCCAAGCCCCCAAAACGGCTGCTGCCCAAATGGGCGCTGAAGATGATGTCCATTTCACTTTCCACCCCGTCCAATGGACTGCTTATGGCAAATTCTTTGTCATCCCTGACAATCAGCACATCCAAATCGCTTCCGGAGTGGCAGTCGAAGCGGACGGCGCTGCCAAATACGATGACCGCCTGGATATGCCTGTCTTTTTCCACCGCTTCTATCAGGCGGCCTACATCCCGCTGCTTCAACGGATGGATTCGGTTCACGTTCTCATAGAGCCGCTGGGAGACGACTTCAAAGTCCCACAGGTTCTCTCCATTGTGTCTGATATATCTCTCTGCCAGCCCTGCCATTTCCTGCACCTCCACATTGCCGTTTCAGCTTTTCCGTCCCTCCGCCACAGCATTTCCGTCTTTGATTTCACTTATCGTTTTACCGGGCCGCCTCTGCGCCAGTCCCGGAACACCGAATTTTCACTTTCCAATCCGCAGCACTGTGAAGGAGAGCGGCGGCAGCAGGAGACTCTCCCCTAGCTGGAAGGTCTTCCCGTAAGGGGCAATCCTTTCCGGATTCTCTAATGTATTATAGGCATCCCGCTCCGGGCCGGTGAGGATTTCGGCCTGAATCCGGGGGCTCTCCCTCCAGCCCTCAGGCAGGGCAAGCGTCAGATTCCGCTCCGTTTCCCCGGCATTGACCACCTTCAGGATGATCTCGCCGCTTCCCTCACAGAGGCTGGCGGTATGATACAGGCCATCCGCGTCGGCCGTCTCCTCCCCGCACCGGGTATCCAGCACCGCATCCCCCATGTTGCAGGCGTACATTTTCTGCACATAGTAGCTTGGGGTGCCGTAGCAGGAGGCTCCATCGAACCAGATCATGTCCGGCGACCACTGGGTGTAGCCCATCCTGGCAAAGAGGGGCGCGTAGGAAGCCAGCACCACCACGTCCGCGTTGCGCTCCACGCCTGTCAGGAACGCCGCCTCCGCCAGAGCGCCGTCCAGGGTGTTGGCCTGGGGCATGTTGAACCCGTTCCTGGGATGGGCCGCGTACTCTCCGGAGAACACCTTCACCTTTCTGTCATAATCATCATAAAAGTCCACATGCTCGTACAGCCATTTGGGCTTCACATAATAATGCTCGTCCACGGCATAGACGAAATCAGCCTGCTCCTCATGGGCGTGGTAGAACGCCCAGGCTTTCGTATACCGGTCTGACGTCACGTCCGGCCCGGCGGAGCCGATGAGCTTGATTTCAGGCGCTTTCTCGTGAATGGCTTTCTCGAAGATCTCGTAGCGTTCAAAGAAATCCGCTTCTTCCGTCTGCCACTGCTCGTTGCCGATGCCCAGCATGGTCAGGCCGAAAGGCTCTCTGTGCCCCATTTCCACCCGGACGGCGCCCCAGGGCGTATCCTCGTCCCCGTTGGCAAATTCAATCAGATCCAGCGCGTCCTGCACGAATTCCTGAAAGGCCGCCGTATCCCGCCCCACCATTTCCTTGGACTGATATTGGCACGCAAAGCCCACGTTCATCACCGGCAGCGGCTTGGCCCCGATCAGCTCGCAGAGCAGGAAATATTCGTAATATCCCAGCCCCAGGGTCTGGTTGTAATGGCTGTAAGCGCCCTCGTAGTCGTTTTCTTTCCTGGTCTCATGGACGGCCCAGCGGTTCCAGTTGTTCCTCCTGGCCCACACAGGCTTTAGGCTGTCCTTGTAGCGATAGCGGTTGGCCAGGGTATTGCCCTCCACGATGCAGCCGCCGGGGAAGCGCAGGAAGCCCGGGTGGAGATCTTTAAGCATTTGGAACAGGTCCCTGCGGAAGATTCCCGCCACGGCGTCGCAGGGCATCAGGGACACGAAATCCAGCTCCACGATGCCGGCCTCAGACAGGCACAGCACGAAATCCCCCCGCTCCACGTCCTCCTCCGCCCGAAGTGAAAGCTCATATTTCCGAAAGCGGTTGTAGGTCTCCTCTCGGCCCGACCCGGCGGATATCTTTCCCTGGGCGCAGCGCACTCCGTCCTTTTCCACGAAGAGCTCAAATGTCCCCTGGAACTTTACGCACCGGGCCCAGAATATAGCTTTGTAGTCCATTCCTTTTTTCAGGTAAATGCCGTCATAGGCTTTATTTCGGACGCCCGCCCCGGCCTGGGCGGTCTCCAGCCTCATGTAGTGGGGATTCTCCTCGCTGTGAGGGCTGCCTGTGACGAAGCGGCACCTCACCCCGTTTACAGCGTCCGCCGGATAGGGGCTCCAGGCATAGCCGCCGTCATATTCCACATGATAGTCGCAGGCGTCCCCTGTGGCCTTCACGAACTCAAAGGAACGGTTCTCCAGCATCTCCGCGTACAGCCCACCGTCCGCGGCGTAATTGATGTCCTCGAAGAACAGCCCTATCATGCCCTCCTGTATCCTTGCCTTTTTCTCTGATCCGATTGTTATCTCCATGCTTGCTGTCTTTCCTTTCCTGTGTGTGTTCTTTGGCTGCACGCGGGCTGCGCTCCGCAGACGGCAGAGAGTCAGTCTGCAGACAAAACTGAATTTCCCTACTGGGCATAAATTTCTAAAAATGACGTAATCTTCCCATGCGTGTATTCGCCCTCGATCAATCCAAACTCCGGGTCATAATATTTATTATCATAAAGCAGCGTCCACAAACAGAAATATTTCATGGGATACCATTTCCCCTTTCAGGAAATTTTT
>CAMTBF010000547.1 GCA_947068385.1 uncultured Lachnospiraceae bacterium | reverse complement strand
ATGATAAACTTAGGTGAAAAGCAGAAACTGACAGTGGTGAAGAAGGTGGAGTTCGGCATCTACCTGGGGCTATCCGCAGAGGAGGACGAGCCCAGGGTGCTCCTGCCCCGCAAGCAGGTGCCGGAGGGGTGCAACGTGGGCGACGAGATGGAGGTGTTCATCTACCGGGACTCCCAGGACAGGCTCATCGCCACTGTCAGGGAGCCCAAGCTCATGATGGGGCAGGTGGCCGAGCTCACCGTGGCCCAGACAGGGAAGATCGGGGCGTTCCTGGACTGGGGCCTGGAGAAGGACCTGTTCCTGCCCTTCAAGCAGCAGCGGGGCAAGGTGGAGCAGGGGAACAAGGTGCTGGTGTCCCTCTATATCGATAAGAGCGACCGCCTCTGCGCCACCATGAACGTATACGACAACCTGCGCACGGACAGCCCCTACGGGAAGGACGACAAGGTAAAGGGCCGGGTCTACGAGATCAGCGACAACTTCGGCGCTTTCGTGGCGGTGGACAATCTCTACTCGGGCCTGATCCCCTTGAAGGAGCTGTACGGGAACGTGGAGCTGGGCAAGGACGTGGAGGCCCGCGTCATCCAGATCCGGGAGGACGGGAAGCTGACCCTGGGCATCCGGGACAAGGCCTATCTCCAGATGGACAAGGACGCGGAGAGGATTATGGCCATGATAGAGGAGTGCGGGGGCATGCTGCCCTTCACGGACAAGGCCTCCCCGGAGCGGATCAAGCAGGAGACCGGCATGAGCAAGAACGAGTTCAAGCGGGCCGTGGGGAGGCTCCTGAAGCAGCGCAGGATAGAGATCGGACAGTATTCCATCAGCAAGGTCTGAACGGAAAAACGTCCATAATCATTAAGAAATAGAAAACTTGCCGTAAGGGCTGGTAAAACGGCTTTCAGTGTGATAAAATGAATTGCATTCTAGGCAGGAGGTGTGCTTATGGATATTGCGGAAGTATCGATGGCGCTGGCGAATGCGTCTGTGCTGTCCCAGGTGGGAACCGCTGTGCTCGACAAGGCGCTGGACGCCAGCAGGGAGCTGGGGGCAGGGATGGTGCAGATCATGGACGCTGCGGCCATGGAGCTGAGTGTGAATCCCGACGTGGGCGCCAATTTCGACATACGTGTCTGAAGGATGCGGGAACCGCCCCGTCCTGGTTTGAGGACGCATCTATAAAACTGCCTGGGGCCTTGCTTCAGGTGGTTTTTTTGTGAAAAATCATAAAATCCTATTGCTTTTTCTCCGTATTTTTTGTACATTTGTAAATGTAGAAACAAAAACGGGAACTGGAATCGACCATAACGACAAAAGGAGTGGGTTTTATGATCTCAAATCAAATTTTACAGAACACAATCGATGGATTGAAGAACATTGCTCGGGTCGAATTTTGTATCATGGACGTGGACGGCAAGGAGGTGGCCTCTACTGCCGACATGGGCAGCAGGGCATCGGCCGTTGCCGAATTTGCCGCCTCTGTGGCGGATTCCCAGGAGATACAGGGATATCAGTTCTTTAAGATATTCGATGACCAGATTCTGGAGTACGTGCTGGTGACCGCCGGGGCCGGGGAGGACTCCTACATGATCGGCAAGCTGGCGGCCTTCCAGATCCAGAGCCTGGTGACCGCCTACAAGGAGCGCCTGGACAAGGACAATTTCGTCAAGAACCTGCTCCTGGACAATCTGCTGCTGGTGGACATCTACAGCCGCTCCAAGAAGCTCCACATCCAGACGGATGTGCCCAGGGCCGTCCTGATCGTGGAGACCCCGGGGGGCAGGGACAGCAATGTGCTGGAGCTGGCCAGGAACTATTTCAGCGGCAACAGCAAGGACTTCGTCACGGAGGTGGACGAGAACAATGTCATCATCGTCAAGGAGCTGTCCGAGGCCGACAGGGCCAAAGAGATGGACAGGACGGCGAAGCAGCTCTGGAGCTTCCTGAAGAAGGAGGGCATCCGGGACGGCCGCATCGCCTACGGCACGGTGATACAGGAGATCAAAGAGGTGAGCCGCTCCTATAAGGAAGCGCGGATGGCCCTGGACGTGGGCAAGATCTTCTTCGGCGAGCGGGAGATCATCGCCTACAGCGAGCTGGGCATCGGCCGCCTGATCTATCAGCTGCCCCTGCCCCTGTGCAAGATGTTCATCCGGGAGATCTTCGGGGGCAGGAGCCCGGACGAGTTCGACGAGGAGACCCTGGGGACGATCTACAAGTTCTTCGAGAACAGCCTGAACGTGTCGGAGACCTCCAGGCAGCTGTTCATCCACAGGAATACTTTGGTCTACCGGCTGGATAAGCTGCAGAAGAGCACGGGGCTGGATCTGCGCGTCTTCGAGGACGCGATTACGTTCAAAATAGCGTTGATGGTAGTGAAATATATGAAATACATGGAAACCACGGATTTCTGAGAACGGGAGTCCGGGATGGAGGAAGACGATGGGCAAGAAGGAGCTGTCGTGGAGAAAGCGGGAGCAGTTTATAGAAGATAACGGCATCATATTTCTGGATAATGTGAGCAAGGTCTACTCCAAGGGGGCTCCTGCCATTAACGGAATCACGCTGGGCATCGGAAAGGGAGAGTTCGTCTTCATCGTGGGCGACAGCGGCTCGGGGAAGTCCACCCTGATCCGCCTGCTGCTGCGGGAGCTGACGGCCACCAGCGGCAACGTCTATGTCATGGGCAGCGACCTGGCGAAC
>CAMTBF010000546.1 GCA_947068385.1 uncultured Lachnospiraceae bacterium | reverse complement strand
TGAACTGATAGATTCTTCCGCAGTCGCCCAATATGCTGAACTGCCTTGTCGCAATATCTTTCATCTGTCTTCTCTCCTTCCGCTTGGTGTCGCAATACCATTGTACGAGACCGGGGGCATGTCCACAAGTGGAGAAAACGACTATAATGAAACTTGCTACAAAAAGACGTCCAGGACAAAGATGATTTTGTCACAGGCACTTCTGGTACGCAATCCGCGGGCTCCCGTCCTCCACATAGATGATGCCGCATTCCCGGAAGCCGTGGCGTTCCAGGAGGTGCCGCATGGCTGCATTGTCCCTATGGGTGTCGATGCGGATGTTGGGGATCCGGGCCAGGCAGTAGGCCAGGCATTCCCGGAATATCCCTTTTCCGGCACCGCCGGCAGCAATCCGGTGGATGGTGCCGTAGGGGGCGTCGTCGAGCCACTGGCCCTGTTCGATGACCCGATAGGTGGGATCCTCCCCGATGATGAAGGTGAAGACCCCGCAGATCTGCCCCTGCTCTTCCAGGACATGGCTCTGCCCGTTCCGGATATCCTCCAGCAGCGTCTCCCCGGAGGGCCTGCTGTCTCCCCATTGGCCGGGATTTCCGGCCTGGCGCATCTGTTCTCTCGCATATGCGTATATCTCCTGTATCCGTCCGTAATCGGCGAGGGTGGTGTCCCGGATGGTCATCTGCCTGGCGTCCTTTCTGAGCTGCTTCGTCATCTGAGTCGTTACAGATTATACCACATCCGGACAGTCCTGAACAGGGAAAAGCAAAGAGAAAAAGTTCCCCCCATCCCCTTGACCCTGCCCCAGGGACATAGTATACACTGGAGGAAAAGAACCGGAGGGGCCATGGACAGGTGCCCCGAGGGGAAGGGGGGATCGTGATGGGCGTATTGAAGAAGCTGATTGGGCTGCACCGCATCCTGTTCCTGGGGGCGGCCCTGCTCACGGTGGCAGCGGCGGCAGCGAATCTGTGGTGGAACAGCTTCCTGGCGGATGTGCTGGACATGCTGGGTGCGCCTGGGAGGCCGGAGCTGTCCACATTGCTGCCGGGCATCCTGGCGGGCGGGACGGCGATCCTCCTGGCCCTGGCTGCGGGGGACTATCTGTCCTTTTACGCGGCGTCCTATACCTGCGAGCTGTTCGCCCATGAGATGCGGATGGGCTACGCCCGGTATTATCTGCGGGTGGACGGTAGGATGCTGGCGGGCTGCAATGCGGGGGAGGAGCAGTCCGCCATGCAGAACGAGATGAGGGACATCTCGGCCTACCTGAACGAATCGCTTTTCTCCATCATGAAGCAGTTCGTGGCATTTGTGGCCACGGCGGCCTTTCTGGTGGTGAAGAGCCCCCGGCTGGCGCTGCTGTCCACCTTGCCTGCAGTGCCGCTGATGCTCTACTGCTTCGTCTCCGGCAGGGCGATCAAATCCTACACCGCCAGGTGCATGGAATGCCAAAAGAGGATAAACGGCCTGACGGACGTGCTGCTTTCCCTGTTTCCGGTGATTCAGGTGTATGGCGCCCAGCGGCTGGTGACGCAGCGGGCGCAGGAGCGGCTGGCTGAATGGGGGCGGGCCAGCGTCAGGAAGGAGCGGATCGCGGCCAGGCTCATGTCCCTTTCGGGCCTGCTGTCCTTTGTGCCGCTGCTGTGCCTGCTGGGGTTCGGCGGGGGCATGGCCATAGCCGGGGAGATCAGCACGGGCACTTTCTATCTGTTCGTGAACCTCTCCGGAAATGTGTCGGGCTTCTTGCAGAACATGCCGGGCGTCTATGCGGGGTTCCGCCAGTTCGGCGCGTCCATGGGAAGGCTGGAGAGGAAGATGGTGTTTGAGGAGGGACGCGGTGGAGCGGGACGGAATGGGATGGGGCAAAATGGAGCAGGATGGAATGGGACGGAGCGCAGTGGAGAAGGATGGAATGGAACGGGACGCAGTGGAGTTGATTAGAACGGAACGGTATGAAGCGCGCCTGGAGGATGTGGCGTTCTCCTACGGGGAAAAACCGGTGCTCCAAAACCTCTCGCTGGTGGCCAGGCCGGGAGAGCACATCGGCATCGTGGGGGACAGCGGCTGCGGCAAGAGCACCCTGCTGAAGCTCCTGGCGGGCCTGTACGAGCCGGACAGGGGCAGGGTGGAGGTGGCGGGAAAGCGGGCGCCCGGGGACATCCGGAAGCAGGTGGCCCTGGTGATGCAGCAGAACGCCCTCTTCCCCCTGTCCATCCGGGACAACATCACCTGCGGCCACCCTGTGCCGGAGGCGGCGCTGTGGGAGGCCAGCCGCGGGGCCAGCCTGACGGACTGGATAAAGGGCCTGCCCCGGGGGCTGGACACCCATGTAGGCCAGCGGGGCGGCCAGGTGTCCGGCGGGCAGGCCCAGCGGATCCAGATAGCCAGGGCCCTCTGCAAGGACGCGCCGGTGATACTGCTGGACGAGCCTGTGTCCGCTTTGGACAGGGACACGGGTCGATCCGTGCTGGCGGCTCTGGGGAGGCTGACGGCAGGCCGGACGGTGATCCATGTGACACACCATCCGGAGGCTTTGGATGACGGATATGTCATCTATCGGCTGGAAGGAGGGCGGCTGCTTCGTGGGTGAGTTCAAAAGGCTGATAAAGAGGCTGGGCATGGGGCGCAGATACATGCTCCTGCTTCTGCTCCGGGCGCCCTTTGACGGAGCCAGGGCATGGATGCTGGCGGCGCTTATGAAGTCCGTCTTCCGGTGCCTGG
>CAMTBF010000545.1 GCA_947068385.1 uncultured Lachnospiraceae bacterium | reverse complement strand
TCCTCACCCGGGACCAGGCCCTGGAGCTGATGGAGTGCCTGTGGGTGAAGTTCTACAACCAGCCCGCGCCGCCCAAGGTGGGCATCACCCTCAAGGAGAGCAGCACCTACACGGACTTCGCCAACATCAACACCGGCGGCATCACCCCGGAGGGCGAGGACGGCGTGAACGAAGTATCGTACATCATTCTGGACTGTATGGACGAGATGCAGTTAGTCCAGCCAAACTCCAATGTCCAAATCAGCCGCAAGAACCCCCGCAGGTTCCTGAAGAGGGCCTGCGAGATTGCCCGCAAGGGCTGGGGACAGCCCGCCTTCTACAATACGGAGGCCATCATCCAGGAGCTGCTGAATGCCGGGAAGACCCTGGAGGATGCCCGGAAGGGCGGGTGTTCCGGCTGCGTGGAGACGGGAGCCTTCGGCAACGAGGCCTATATCCTCCAGGGATATTTCAACCTGCCCAAGGTCTTCGAGCTGACTTTGTTTAACGGCACAGACCCCATGACCGGGAAGCAGCTTGGCCCCAGGACCGGCGAGGCCAGGGACTTTGAGACCTTCGACCAGCTCTGGGAGGCCTACACGAAGCAGATCGACCACTTCCTGGACATCAAGGTGCGGGGCTCCAACGTCATCGAGTCCCTGTACGCCAAATACATGCCCGTGCCCTTCCTCTCCATCCTGACCAACGACTGCATCGCTAAAGGGCAGGACTACAACGCGGGCGGCGCGCGGTACAACACCAGCGTCATCCAGGGCGTGGGCACCGGTACCATCGCCGACTGCCTGTCCGCCGTGAAATACAATGTGTACGACCATGGCAACTTCACCATGGAGGAGCTGCTCACGGCCATGAAGGACGATTTCCGGGGCCACGACAGGCTCCTGAACCTGGTGCGGGACCATACGCCCAAGTACGGCAACGACGACGATTACGCGGACGACCTCATGCGCAGGGTCTTCCGCTACTTCCTGGACAATGTGTCCGGCAGGCCCAACATGCGGGGCGGCACCTACCGGGTGGATATGCTGCCCACCACCTGCCATGTGTACTTCGGGGACGTGATGATCGCCAGCCCCAACGGCCGCCTGGCCCACAAGCCCGTGTCCGAGGGCATCTCCCCGGAGAAGGGCGCGGACAGAAACGGCCCCACCGCCGTCATCAAGTCCTGCGCCAAGATGGACCACCTAAAGACCGGCGGCACCCTGCTGAACCAGAAGTTCACCCCGGAGGTGGTGGCCGGGGAGGAGGGCCTGAACCACATGGCAGACCTGATCCGCACCTATTTCGACATGGACGGCCATCACATCCAGTTCAACGTGGTGGGGCGGGAGACGCTGCTGGCGGCCCAGAGGAACCCGGAGGAATACCGGGACCTGATCGTCCGGGTGGCGGGCTACAGCGACTACTTCCGCAACCTGGATAAGCCCCTCCAGGACGAGATCATCGAGCGGACGGAGCAGGGATTCTAGGAAAAATCGGGGAGCCGTCCTCACAGACGGCTCCCCTTCCAACGCTCTCGCCGGATTCTTCAGAGCATCTTCAGAATAGCGTTATAATAACATCAGAATAACGTCAGTTGTTCATATTTTTCCGGAAATTCATGCAGATATCGAAAGCAGGCGTCAACGTCATGGAGGATTCCATGCCGCTGGCAGACGCTGTGGAAAAGCCCCATGAGCTCGCCGTTCCTGTCGCTGGCCAGCTCATAGGCATACCCGTATTTCTGATGGTATCTCTGCCTCAGGCCCGGGAAGTGCCTGTCCAGCGCCTGATAATAATACTCCCTGTCCCCCTCCCGCAGGGTCATCCCCATGCCGAAGCAGATGATTCCCCTCACCTTTGCCCGGATGCAGTATTCCAGGATTCCTTCGATGTTCTCCCTGGTGTCGTTCAGGAAGGGCAGGATGGGCGACAGCCACACCACCGTGGGGATGCCCTCCTCCCGCAGGATGTCCAGCACCTGGGCCCGCCTCCCGGTGGTGCACACATTGGGCTCCAGGATCCGGCACAGATCCTCGTCATAGGTGGTCAGGGTCATCTGCACCACGCATTTCGCCTTCTCGTTGATGCGCCTGAGCAGGTCCAGGTCCCGGAGGATCCTGTCGGACTTGGTCTGGATCGCCGCCCCGAACTCGTAGCGTTCGATCAGCTCCAGGCATCTCCTGGTGATCTGCAGCTCCTCCTCGCAGTGCATGTAGGGATCGCACATGGCCCCGGTGCCTATCATGCACTTCTTCCGCTTGGAGCGCAGGGCCTTCTCCAGCAGCTGGGGGGCGTTGCGCTTGACCTCTATGTCCTCAAAGGCATGGGTGAAGCCGTAGCAGGCGCTCCTGCTGTCGCAATAGATGCAGCCGTGGGTACAGCCCCGGTATACATTCATCCCGTTATGCTGGGACAGTATCCCCTTCGCCTCCACAAAATGCACGCAAACGCCTCCTCTCCAGCACCTCTTACCCCTGCTCTTCCACCTTCTTCAGATAATAGAACCCATACGCCGGCACTTTGACGCCCTCCGGCCGCACCTTCTCCCCGGAAATCAAATCCACGTACTCGCCGTCCGCCTCGCTGATCCAGGCCGTCTTCTCGGATTCGCTGAAATTGAACAGGCCGAAGAGCTTCTCGCCCTGGTAGTGCCTGCCGATGCACAGGATGGCCTTCTCCCAGGTCTCCACGGTCCAGGCGTCCGCTCCCGACACGAATACCTTTTCCCGCTTCCGGATCTCCTCCAGGGCCTTCAGCCTTCCGAAGAGCTTCCCCTCCA
>CAMTBF010000544.1 GCA_947068385.1 uncultured Lachnospiraceae bacterium | reverse complement strand
CAATTTTCGGCAGATCTTTCATCCTGTTTTTCTGCTTCTCTTCCATCTCGTACCTATAGTCTCTATCTTGCATTATATTCTTATCAATGCTATAATTCTTGCAGTATATTCCTGCATTTTTAGCATAATCCTATTATATTCTATGAGATATGGAAAGGAGATATATGGAGCCTACGCCCCTGCATGAAACCAAGACACATGGAACTGCGGCTTTTCCCTGTACTGTCTACCGGGGCATGATCCCGGAATTCATCCGTTCCTTTCCCCTGCACTGGCATGATGAGTTCGAGCTGATCTACTGCGTCAGGGGGAGGGTTCAGGTCACGGTGTGGGGGCGGCCTTACACCCTTTGCCAGGGAAGCCTGGTGGTAGTGCTGCCCCGGGCTGTCCATTCCATCGACCAGTGGGGCGGTGAGGCCGGGGAATATTTCAATATCATGTTCCATCCTGCCCTCTTCCAGGGCGCGGAAGAGGATTCCTGTTACGAAAAGTATGTCCTCCCCTTTTTCAATGGGGAAAAGGCCATTGAGGCTTTCCATCCGGCGGATTCAGGCTTCAATCAGGCTGTCACGCCCAGCATCCTGTCCATCCTGGAGCATCGCAGGGAAAGCTATTCCACCCATGAGCTGCTGATCAAGTCCTGTCTGTTCCTGCTCCTGCATTATATGAATCAGTTCAGCGCTGCCGCAGACGACAACAGCCTGCCACAATTGTCTTATGGCAGGCTGAAGAATGCGCTTTATGAGATTCGGCATTGCTACGATCAGGAGCTGTCGGTGCAGGCTGTGGCCAGGCAATGCGGTTTTTCGGAAAGCCACTTCATGAAGCTGTTCCATGAGCTCACGGGGATGGGCTTCCATGCCTATCTGGTGAATTACCGCCTGGAGCTGGCCGCCAGACAGCTGTCGGAGACCAGGCTCAAGGTGATCGACATCGCTCAAAACTGCGGCTTCCACCAGCAGTCCTATTTTACCCGGGCGTTTCGGAAGAAATATGGGAAGACGCCCCTGGAGTACCGGAAGACGGTGGCTGCGGCCAAGGCTTAAGCCGTGTTGCAGCGCAGGCTCCTTCAGGGCTGTTAGGCCTCGTCACGTTGCGGCGCAGGCTCCTTCAGGGCTATAAGGCCCCGGCACGTTGCAGCGCAGACTCCTCGATGGCTATAGAGCCAAGGCGCGTTACAGCCCAAGCTCCTCCGCGGCCTCCGAGCCCAGGCGCTTCACCAGAATCCGGCTGTAGGGCTTCCCGTAGCCTGCGTGGACAATCTCCCCGGTCAGGGAGCCGTCTTCCTTCACCACGAAGCGGTACTGATGGTACTTGCCCTCCCTGTAGGCGAAGTCCTCGCCGTTGTCCAGGTAGTGATCATAGCAGCCCTCTCCCGGATATACGTCCAGAAGCAAAGTGTCAAGCGGTTTCTCGCCCACGTAAGACTGCTCCTCCATCATGGGCAGGATAGCCCCCGCCTTCACGTAGATGGGGCAGGTATCCAGCGGCGCTTCCCGCACGAACCACACGGGCCCCTCTATCCGCTCCTTGGTCCAGTAGTCGTACCAGGTGCCCTCCGGCAGGTACACCATGCGCTTCCTCATGCCCTGCTGCACCACCGGGGCCACCAGGATCTGGCTGCCCACCAGGAATTCGTCATTGCACTCCCTGGCGGTCATGTCCTTCTCGTAATGGTACACCAACGGACGCATAATCGGCGCTCCCGTGCGCTCCTCTTCGTAGAACAGGTCGTAGAAATAGGGAAGCAGCCGATAGCGCAGCTTCACGTACTTGCGGTAGATGTCCAGCACCTCTGTGCCGAACCGCCAGGGCTCCTGCTCCCTGGTGCCCATGGAGGAGTGGTTGCGGAACAGGGGGGAGAAGCACCCTACCTGCACCCACCTGGTCAGCAGCTCCGGGGTGGTGTCCGCGCCGAACCCGCCGATGTCCGTGCCCACGAATGCCATGCCGGAGAGCCCTAAGTTACAAAGCTGGGGGATGGCCATCTGCACATGGGCCCACATGCTGTGGTTGTCCCCCGTCCAGGCGGTGGTGTATTTCTGGCTCCCGGCATAGCAGGCCCTGGTGATGACGAAAGGCCTGCGCCCGTCCAGCTTCTTCAATCCCTCGTAGGTGGCCTTTGCCATGAAATGGCCGTATACGTTGTGCATCTCGCTGTGGTCGATCTCCCTGTCCTCATCCGTGAACTTCACATCGTCAGGCAGCGGCCCGTGGAAGCTGGCGGGCTCGTTCATGTCGTTCCAGATGCCCCTCACGCCCATGTCCAGCAGGAATTTCTGGTTTTCGCCCCACCATCTGCGCACGGCGGGTTTGCCGAAGTCGGGGAAGGCCGCGTCCCCAGGCCAGACAGCATTGATGTAGACCTCTCCCTCCGGCGTCCTGGCAAAGTAGCCATTCTCCACGCCCTCATTGTATACATGGTACTCTTCATCCTTCTTCACGCCGGGGTCATTGATGGTCACGGCCTTGAAGCCCCTGTCTTTCAGGCTCTTGAGATACCCCTTCGGGTCATCGTGGTAGCGGCCCATGTTCCAGGTGAAGACCCGGTAGCCCTCCATGTAGTCGATGTCGAAATGAATCACGTCGCAGGGGATGTCGTTGTCCCGCATGCCCGAGGCCACCTCCTCCACGTCCTCCTGGGTCATGTAGCCCCATCTGGACTGGTGGTACCCTAAGGTCCAGCGCTGGGGCAGAGGGCAGGTTCCCGTGAGATATGTGTAGCCCTGGAGCACCTGGGCCAGGGAATCCCCGGCGATGTAGTA
>CAMTBF010000543.1 GCA_947068385.1 uncultured Lachnospiraceae bacterium | reverse complement strand
CCCTGTTCGCCAATCTGCTGGACAATGCGGTGGCGGCTGCGGCGGAGAGCAGGGAAAGGTACGTCCGGCTGCGGGTGAACCGGGTGCGGCAGTTCCTCTCCGTCACCCTGGAGAACAGCTGCGACACAGCCCCGGTAAAGGCGGGCAACACCTTTCGCTCCCGCCAGGCAGGGCATCAGGGGCTGGGCCTGAAAATCATCCGCCAGACCGTGGATCAGTACGGCGGGGACATGCAGATGGACTGGAAAGACGGCGTGTTCCATGTCAAGGTGATGCTGGCGGCGGACGAACGCGAGCCTGCGGACCTGTATGATCCAGCGCAAAACAGCCCCTAGCGAGCCCATGATAGAACCATATCAGGTTCACAATAGGTTCATAACAGGCGGCTGCGAAGAAACTGTCTTTCAGGAGCAATATGCCATACCTTAGGTAAAGCATATTGCTTTTTTCCTGATAAGATTTTAAAATCAGTCTATATTAAGAATGCCCGGAGGGAGCAGGACAGGAATCCCCGGCATCTTAGTAGTAGAAAACGAGACACGGATTTCCCAGTGCCTTTGGAAGAAAGAGAGGTGGAAGAATGCTGCTGATAAGCCTGATCATCGGAACAGCCATATGCTTTGGACTGCCCATTACAGGCCTGGTATTCCTGATGCGAAGGAGAAAAGGCGCCGGAAAAGCCTTTGCCTGGGGAGCGGCGGCGTTCGTGGCAAGCCAGCTGCTGATACGCGTTCCCATCCTACAGCTCCTGCTGCCGAACTTCGCATGGTTCGGAGCGATGCAGCTGTATCCCTGGGCATACGGCCTGTTCCTGGGACTGACAGCGGGACTGGCGGAGGAGACCGCCCGGTGGATCGCCTTCCGGCATCTCCTGAAAGGGAAACACACCCTGGAACACGGCCTGGCCTTTGGCCTGGGACACGGCGGCATAGAAGCCATGCTGCTGGTAGGCCTGAACATGATTGCCGGAGCGGTGATGACGCTGACAGGACAGGCCGCCCAGTTCCCGGCGGATTCGGGAAGCGTGCTGGTGGCAGGGGCGGAGAGGCTCTTCGCCATGGCATTCCATGTGGGAGCGTCGCTGCTCATCCTGTATGGCGTGCGGACGGGCAGAGGACTGTGGTACTGGATCCTGGCAGTGGCGCTGCACGGGGTGCTGGACGCGGCGGTGGTGATATTGCCCGCCGTATTCGGGGTGGGAGTCCTGGGCCTCGAGCTCTGCGTGGCTGCGGTGGGCAGCCTGACGCTGGCGCTGGGAATCCGGCTCTATAGAACCCCCGATGCCCCTGACAGCCTGAAACAGAAAACATAGCAGGAGCTGTAGTCAAAAATGAAATGCCGGCATACGTAAAACCGGACAAGAGGAGGACGAAATGAGCAAAGCAAAAAAAGAAACCAGAAAGAACACCATAAAAAGAGGCATTTCCATGGCGCTGCTCCTGGCCGCGTCAATGCTCCTGCTGATCGGCTGCAGCGGCACCAAGCTCTCCGGCGACTTCGATGAGGAAAAGGTAAAAGCCGCCGCCCAGGAGGCCATCGACCATCTGGTGGCCGGAGAGTACGAGGAATGCGTAGCCCTCATGGGCGAGGAAATGCAGGCCGCCATATCGGCGGAGGATCTGGCCACCAACATGGACACCATGGCCGGGCAGAAAGGAGCCTTCCAGAAGTACAAGAGCAGCAGCGTGGTAGGCCAGAAGGACAAGGACGGCACGGAGTACGCTGTGGCCGTAATTGTGGCAGCCTTTGAAAAAGGGAACATCACATTTACCGTGAGCTTTGACAAAGAAATGAAGATGATGGGCTTCTGGATGAAGTAAAACAGCCGGAAGCCAATCACCCATATTTTTTCCCTACAATATAAATGGGAATGAAGAAGCCGCCTAAAGTAAGGAACAGGGTGAGGGGCAGCTCGATGACATACTGCATGATTCCCGTAAAAAACTTGGTTTCCACATAGCTGAGGATAGGATATCCCAACAGGATGGCAATGGACCAGACGCGCCCCACGGTCACTATCTTTCCCCAGTTGCGGTTGTTGAGGGAAAGCCCGGCCAGATTCATTTCAAACACGCCGTCCACATACAGGCTGATGCGGTTTTCATCATAATAGGCCGGCAGCTTTTCCTTGACAAAGAAACAGAAATAGATTCCGAAAGTCGCACCTAAAGACATGGACACCGGCAGCATGACCGTCATGCCCCCGCTCTGATAGGCGAACCAGGCTTCCAGGCAGCCAATAAGGAGACAGAGCAGAAAGATAAGCCCCCATTTCCGGCTGGCCTGCCAGGCGCGCACCGGTTTCTCCTCGGAATAAGAGATGGCTGTCTTCACCACCTGCTCCACCTGGGTGGCGCTCAGCACGTTTCCCTGCTCCATGCGCCTGCAAAGCAGCAGCTCCGTCACGGTGACGCCCAGCAGCTCTGCCAATGGCATCAGCAAATCTATGTTAGGGACGCTTACCGCAGTCTCCCATTTGCTTACGGCCTTATCGGATATGGCAAGCTGCCCGGCCAGCTCCTTTTGGGTAAGGCCCTTTTCCTTGCGGAGCATGGCTATGAACGCACCGAATTTTTCCTTATCGATATTGGACATCTGTTGTACCCCCTGTTGTTTTTCTGCCCCTATTTTCCCACCATATCCCTGAAAAAGCAACCGAATCGTAGGAGAGTGGCATCATTTGGGGCAAAATGGCAGAACTAGAACGGCAATAGAATAAAAAGTGACCGTTACAGTTCAGCCGCCCCTAATGGCACGCCCTTTACACCAGCTATAGACTAACT
>CAMTBF010000542.1 GCA_947068385.1 uncultured Lachnospiraceae bacterium | reverse complement strand
CCTTCATCCAGCCGGTACTGCTTTCCCTCAATCGCATAGATGATACTGCCCGATACTTGATCAGCGCCACAGATATGGAGGAATTATCGTAATCGATGCTCCCCGCCGGGGTGACGGTATTGGTCTCGGACATATTGTTCTGGTAATCTATGGAGCTCTCCTCCGAGGAGCTGCTTCCGCCGCCCGACCCCAGATAGTGATATCCCGTGTAGTTGTCGCTCTCCGTATTGGAATCCGTGCCCGGTAGGCCCGCTACCGTGCCGTCGGTCTCCGTCGTAAAGCTGTCCACATGGCTGGGCATGCCGACCTCGCGGCCCTCATTGGCATAGTACTCGATCACCCTCTTGTTGTAATCGGAAAAGTCCACGGAAAGATGGCTGCTTACCTCCACCTCATTGAACTGCTTCGTGCCGATCAGGACCTTCTTCACCTGATTGGTCACCATGGCCTCCGCCTGGGTCTGCAGCTCCTGCATGGAATTGGCGATCCCCATGGTGGAATAGTCGTCCCCTCCCGCGAAGAGCAGGTTGGAATTCTGGTCTATGATAGTGATGTTCGCCGTGCTGTCATTGCCCAGCGAGGTGGCTGCCGCCTTGGCCATGGCCGTGGCGTTGGCCGCGTTGAAGTCATCCGTCACCGTCACCTTGATGGTGGCGTAGGCATCCGTATCGGAATCGCTGAGCCTCCCGGAATTGGATGCCCTGCTGATCTTGACCTTCACATCCTTTACCGGCATGGTATCGGCGAACAGGTCCGCCAGCTGGCGCTCGTAGAAGGTCGTCTGCATGGCCTCACGGTCCGCAGACGTGATGGACATGCCCGTCTCTACGATATCGGTGTATTTCAGGCTGTCCGGCACATACCCTTCCCCGGCGATGGCCAGATTGGCCTGGGACAGCTGGGTGGTCAGCACGTCGATCGTCATCGCGTCCGTGCTCTCTTTGTGCGTGATGCCGGCATCGTCCAATATCTTTACAATCTCCGCAGCGGTGGTGCTGCTCTCATATGTACCGAGCCTTGTGTACTGGGGCCTGGAAAATGTATACACGATGATGGCAAAAGTGAATATCACGATCGCGACGATGGCTATGATGATCGTCTTCTGCCTGCTCGTGAATTTATTCCACCACTCCAGCGCTTTGCCCGGTATCTCTTTTAGCTTGTCAGCCATGGTGCTTCTCTCCTAGTCATTTCTAAAAATCCATGCCTTTCATGCCCGTCCGCGCGCCTTCCGCACGGCAAACCTTTCCGTCAGATCTGCATCTGCATCAGTTCCTTGTAGGCATCCAGCAGTCTGTCCCGGACAGCCACAGTGTACTGCAGGGCTGTGGACGCTTTCTGCAGGGCTATGGTCAGGTCATGGAAATTCTCCGTCTCGCCCATGGCATACCTGATCTCTTCATTCTCCGCCTTGGAGAGATAGCTGTTGGTCGTCTTTATATTGCCAATGGCACTGTTCAGGAACGCATCGAACAGACTGCCCTCCACCTTCTCCTCTTTATCCGCCAGGGTTCCGGTCAGGGATGTGCGCTCTACGCCCCCTGACGAAGTTATGCCATTTAAGCCGGAAACCCTGTCCAGGCTTGTAATCGCCGCTAAATCCATAATATGTATGTCTCCTTCACTCACTATTTCCGCGCTTCCGCACGCCCTCTATGCCCTTCCGGGGCTTAAGATCCTATCTCCAGACCTCTCTGCGCCATGGCCTTTGTGGCGTTGAATGCGGTGGAGTTCGCTTCATAGGCACGGCTGGCATCTATCATATTGGTCATCTCCGTGATGATGTTCACATTGGGGTAGGTCACATAGCCGTTCTCGTCCGCATCCGGATGGGATGGGTCGTATACCATATTCATCTCCGTGACATGATCCTCGTACACGCCGGACACCCGGACGCCCGTGCCGGTCTGCTGGACGAAGCCCTTGTGCTCATGGAGCGTCTTGTTGAATATGTGGCTGAAGGAGGACGGACGACGCTCTGTCTTCTCCTCGAAGGATACCACCTTGCGGCGGTAAGGGCTTCCGTCCGCCGTGCGCGTGGTATTGGCGTTGGCCACGTTCTCCGAAATGATGTCCATGCGGTATCTCTCCGCCGTCATGCCGGTGGCATTGATATTGAAAGCAGAAAACAAACCCATTTTCCTATCTCCTCTTCTTTTACTTCATCACCGTCTGCAGATTGGTGAATTCCTGGTTGATGCTGGTTATGAGCCCCTGGTACTTCAGCTGGTTCTGGGCCAGCATGACGCCCTCCGTATCCGGATCCACATTGTTCCCGTCCAGGCGGTAGGAAAAGGCCGCGTGATCCGTATAGACCCTGCCCGTCAGCCTCCTCAGGTTCAGGCCGGACACCTTCGCGTCCATGGATCTGTAACTGCTCTTGCCCAGCGCCTGCCTGAGCACATCCTCGAATGCCACATCCTGTCTCTTATATCCCGGCGTGTCTACATTGGAAAGGTTGTTCCCAATCGCTTCGTTGCGCATCCAGCTGGCGTCCGCCGCTCTGTCCAGTACGTTCACGTAATCGAATACCTTCGATTGAAACATGATATTCTCCTTTCTGTTCCCGATCATCTCTATGTAATCAAAGCATAAATCAATGCACGCTTTCTCCACATTAACCTATTGTAATATCTTTCTACGAAAAAAACAATACCCTAATACGAAATTACTGAATTTCCCATACAATTTTCCGGAATAGCAGGATTTCGGGCACGATGGGGACATATAAAAAGGTGGATTTAAAGAAATACATGGGCAGAGGGGAAAAACTCTTCCATTCAG
>CAMTBF010000541.1 GCA_947068385.1 uncultured Lachnospiraceae bacterium | reverse complement strand
TGAGATAAACGTTACCTTTTCCCTGAATCATACGTGTTAAAGGCAAGGAGGTGGGAGATACATGGACATCGGCAACGACATAAGGCAGGCAGTCACAAAATACAGCGACATGCTCTATAGGATATGCATAGTCATACTCTGCAACGAGCAGGATGTCCAGGATGCCATCCAGGATACGTTCTGCCGGTATCTGGAGAAAGCGCCGGACTTTCATGACGAGGAGCATGAGAAGGCCTGGCTGATCCGGGTGGCCACCAATATCTGCCGGGACATGGTGCGGTTCCGGCTCCGGCACCCCAAGGTCTGCATCGATGACCTGGAGAACTGCCTGGCCGCGCCAGAGCACAGGGAGACGCTGCGGGAGCTCCTGGAGCTGCCCGTGAAGCAGAAGACCGTCATATATCTGCATTATGTAGAGGGATACCAGATAAAGGAGATAGCGGAAATCCTGGGCATCACGGAGGGCGCGGTGAAGATGCGGCTGTGCCGGGCCAGGGAACAGATGCGGCTGACCTGGGGGTCTGGCTGAAAGCCATGCCCGGTGCCGGAAGGGGCAGGAGTTCAGGAAAGGAGGACAGATGAGCGGAATCAGGGTAAAGGAGACCATGGAACAGATTCACATTCCAGAGGAAATGCAGGAGCGGATCATCCGGAATCTCCAGGAACGGATGCAGGGGGAGCTTTCTATAGAAGATATAGAAGAGAGGCCCCGCATGGAAACAGGATATCAAAGGCTTTCCGCGCAGAGGAGGCACCCTGTGAAAAGCGGGAGAAGCAGGACGCGGGAGGGGAGCGGAAACAGTCCTCGAAGAGACAGGTTCTTCCGGACGAAAAAGGCGGCGATAGCCGCATCCATCGTACTGGCGGCAGGCATCGCGGCCATCCCGGCGCAGGCCATCGTGCGCAGCTTCGTGATGGCGCGGATGGAAGCGCTTCCAAAGGAGGAGGTGAAGGACATCGCGGATCTGCTACAGGCACAGCGAGTGGAAGCGGACAGCTTTTCCAGGGATTTTTCAGACAGCGAGGACAGCCGCATGACAGAGCTTTGGCGGCTCTACAGGGTCGGCAGATTCCCGGAGGGGACGATTCGTCTGGTGGAGCGGGAGGAGGAGATGCCGGAGGGGGTTTTCTGCTATGTCTTCGAGACGGGATATTTCAATCTGCCCCAGCGGGAGATGACAGATGAGGAGCTTCTGCAGATCATTGATTTCAACATGCTCAGGAACTATGTCCTTTCCCAGACCCCGGCAGGCCAGGAGGCGCGCAGGGAGCAGTTGACCAGGCAGGATCGGCTGAAGCGCCGGGTGGCGGACGAGGGCGGCATCAGTCGGGAGGAGGCCGAGGCAATAGCGGCGGCGAAGATAGAATCCCAGCCGGGCCTGGCGGCTGAGGGAACGAAATACAGCTACGTGTATCTGGAGGATATATCGCAGGAGGACTACGCCCATAAGTCGGATGTGGCATACATCGTCGTATTACAGTCTGCGGAGGGAGGCGCCCCTTACGTCTGTAGGATCGACTCCGCGGATGGGAGCGTCCTGGAGGCGGGAGAGAACCTGCCCTATGCGAGGCATGTCCTGGATCAATGAAGTGTACAAAAAGTGCGTGAATGAAGGAGGATGGATATGGGACGGAAGATGATTGTTTCGATAGGGGCAGTAGCTGCTTTGGCTGTCTTTCTCTGCGTGGGCTGGTGGTGGGGCGTTCCACTGAAAGAGGGGAAGCGATGACATGGGAAAGCGGCGATTCCAAGCAGACGGAGAGGATGTAAAACGGATGAAGAAGAGGAACCTGATATATCTTATAATGATATGCGCCGCCCTGTTTCTGACGGCATGCCAGAAGAAGGTTGACGGCGCTGACGGCAGTGATGGCAGCGGCCTGGGGGAAAGCGGCGTGAATGCCAGTGAGGTCGTGGCCGCCCAGCCGGAAAAGGAATGGACTTATGTGCCGGAATTCCTCACAGTGGCGGATGACAGGGCCAGCTATGGAGACATGCAGCTGGTTGGGGATACGGTCTGCTACATTTCTATGGTGGGTGAGGCGGAGGGAGAGCCACAGAAAATGTGTCGGTATTCCCTGACCCACAGAGAGCTGACGCAGGTCTCCTTCCAATGGCCCCTGGAGGAGAAAAATCTGGAGATATGCTCCTTTGCTTTCAATCCGGATCACAGCGTGTGGCTGATCGTCAATGCCTATTCCGCCGACTACAGCCAGCTTAACCGCTATCTGTGCAGATTCGATTCGGAAGGGAACAATATGTCTTTCCAGGACATCACCCAGGAGATGGGGAGAGGCAGCTCGGTTGGGGACATGGCCGTTGACGGGCAGGGCCGGATCTATGTCTTTACCAGCGAATACGCCGAGGGAGAGGAGGCGGGAATCTGGCTGTATACAGAGGAGGGCCACTATCAGGCAAAAGTTCCCTTTGGCACTTCGGAAACCGTCCGGGTCATAGGGACGGTGGACAGGTCGGAGGAGGGCTTATACGTCTGCGTCAGCAAGGGGGAGAATCCGGAGCATTGCACTATGCTGGAGGTGGATTTTGAAAGAAAAAGGTTCACAGAGGTGGACGCGGAATTTCCGAATATCAACGGGTTATGTGAGATAAGGCAGTCCCTGGCGGATTCGGCAGACGGGGCTTCCGATAGCCAAAGTTCGTCTGGAGGAGGCGGTTCTGCCGGACAAAAAGGGGCTTCCGATAGCCAAAGCTCGTCTGAAGGTGGCGATTCTGCCGGACAAAAAGGGGCTTCCGATAGCCAAAGCTCGTCTGGAGGAGGCGATTCTGCCGA
>CAMTBF010000540.1 GCA_947068385.1 uncultured Lachnospiraceae bacterium | reverse complement strand
CGGGCATCACCGTGGGCGAGGACGGCGCTTCCCACCAGTGCAACGAGGATATCGCTCTGATGCGGACCATTCCCGGCATGACCATCCTGAATCCCGCCGACGCGGTGGAGGCCAGGGCCTGCGTGAAGGCCGCCCTGGACTTTGAGGGGCCTGTGTACATGCGCTTCGGCCGTGCGGCAGTGCCTGTCATCCACGAGGAGGATGACTACAAGTTTGAAATCGGCAAGGGAGAGGTGCTGCGGGAGGGCAGCGACGTCACCATCGTGGCCACGGGCATCATGGTGAACTCCGCTCTGGAGGCGGCGCAGAAGCTGGCGGAAGAGGGCGTGAGCGCAGAGGTGATCAACATCTGCACCATCAAGCCTCTGGACAAGGAGCTGATTGCGGCCAGCGCGAAGAAGACCGGAAAGGTGGTCACCGCGGAGGAGCATTCCGTCATCGGCGGCCTGGGCGGCGCGGTGTGCGAGGCACTGGCGGAAACCTGCCCCGTGCCGGTGTGCAGGATTGGCATCCAGGACGTGTTCGGCGAGTCCGGCTCCGCCGGGGCATTGCTTGTGAAGTACGGCCTGGACGGCGACGGCGTGTACCGGACGGTGAAAGAGTTCCTGGCATAAGGGAAGAACTTCCGGCAGTAGGGCATTCCAAAGAGAATCTGCCGTCCTGACGGGCGGCAGACTCTTTTTATATGCAGGCCCTGATGGGAAGCTTGCTGCCGCTCAGTATACGGGCTGCAGGGTAAGTAGTGGAGAAGAGAATCCCTGCTCGGTCATGCAGGCCTGTGTGCGAAGGCGCTTGAAGGATGGCGCGGAGCTGGAATAAGGATTTGGAGGACGAGTCCATGGCAAAATTATATGTGAACGAGAAGAAGAAAAAAGGATACATCAATCCGGAGATTTACGGACATTTTTCCGAGCATCTGGGGAGATGCATCTATGAAGGGCTGTTCGTGGGGGAGGATTCCCATATCCCCAATAAGAACGGCATGCGCACCGATGTGGTGGAGGCGCTGAAAAAACTGCAGATTCCCGTGCTGCGCTGGCCCGGCGGGTGCTTTGCGGACGAATACCACTGGATGGACGGTATCGGCCCGAAGGAGGAGCGCAAGCGGATGGTGAACACCAACTGGGGCGGCGTGGTGGAGGACAACAGCTTCGGCACCCACGAGTTCTTCGAGCTCTGTGAGCAGCTGGGCTGCAAGACCTACATCAACGGCAACGTGGGCAGCGGCACCGTGCAGGAGATGTCCGAGTGGGTGGAGTACATGACCTTCGACGGCGTGTCCCCCATGGCGGAGCTTCGCCGCAGGAACGGACGGGAGGAGCCCTGGAGGGTGGACTATTTCGGCATCGGCAACGAGAACTGGGGCTGCGGCGGCAACATGACCCCGGAGTATTACGCCAACCTCTACCGCAGGTACCAGACCTTCGTCCGCCATTATGACAAGGCCGCGCCCATCAAGAAGATCTGCGGCGGCCCCAATGTGGACGACGACAACTGGACGAAGAAGGTGCTGAAGACCTGCTTCGCCAAGCCGAACCCCGGCGGAAAGAAGTTCAGCGGCTTTATGGACGGGCTGTCCCTGCACTACTATGTCCATCCCGGCGGATGGGAGCACAAGGGCAGCGCCACCGAGTTCGACGAGGAGACCTGGTACAAGACCATGTACAAGGCGCTCTACATCGAGGAGCTAATCAATCTCCACGGGGCCATCATGGACCACTATGACCCGGACAAGAAAATCGGCCTGATCGTGGACGAGTGGGGCGACTGGTTCGACGTGGAGCCGGGGACGAACCCGGGCTTCCTCTACCAGCAGAACACCATGCGGGACGCTTTGGTGGCGGCGGTGAGCCTGAACATCTTCAACAGGCACTGCGACCGGGTGAAGATGGCCTGCATCGCCCAGATAGTGAACGTGCTCCAGTCCGTGATCCTCACGGAGGACGAGCGTATGTTGCTGACGCCCACCTACCATGTGTTCCACATGTACAGGGGCCATCAGGGGGCCGAGCTGGTGGAGAGCAGCCTGGCCGGAGAGGGAATCGTGGGCGTGGAGGACTATGAGGTGCCCGCCCTGCAGGAATCCGTGTCCGTGCGGGAGGACGGGACTGTGCTGGTGACCCTGGCGAACCTGTCCGTCCGGGAGGCCTATCCCTTGGAGCTGATGCTCACGGAGAAGAAGCCCGAGACTGTGAAGGCCGCGATCCTCACCGGCGAGATGCAGGCGTACAATACCTTCGAGGAGCCTGACCAGGTGAAGGAGGAGGTGTTCCAGGACGTGGCGCTGACGGAGCGGGGCGTGCGCTTTACCATCCCGGCCTGCAGCGTGGTGAGTTTGGAGATCCGGTAGGATAGCGGAAGCCGGGAGCATAAAGATACAGAAAAGATTTGAGAACGGCAGGATGAAGACAGAGGTTCGTCCTGCCGTTTTTGAAAGGAACTGTCAAATGCTTCAAAATTTGGTTGAATGGGACGGCCACATCATTTATAATTATGGAGAAAGCAGGACAAGAAAGATAGATTTGCTGCCCCGGGAATCTTATCACAAAGTAGAGGACTTTGTGGAACAGCTTATCGCGTTGAATAAACAGGCTGTGAAAGAAAAAGCGTTTCAGGAATTCATGCAGAAAATGGAGGCTGCAGAGAAGTCTGTTCAGGAGAAGGGCTTTTATTCGGAAGAGGAGGTTGAGGAGGAGCTGGGGGATTATAACGCAGGAAACCTTGGACTATTGGGGCGATAATTAGTGTCTGCTTTTTAAGTCTATAAGCCATTGATTTTACTGACTTTTTGGCATAT
>CAMTBF010000539.1 GCA_947068385.1 uncultured Lachnospiraceae bacterium | reverse complement strand
ATAAGTCTATAGCCTGTTCTGACTGGCTATAAACTTATTATACGAGGAGGAACAGCAATGAAACAGCGAATCAGGATTCACAAGACAGAGCCGAACAAAGGGGTGCTGGATTATTCCCACCTTTTGGACGCACCGGCAGGAAAACATGGCTTCGTGGAGAGCAGAAAGGGACATTTCTACTTTGAGGACGGCACCAGGGCCAGGTTCCTGGGCTTCAACGTGGCCACCAGGGCCAACACGCCCGACCATGAGACGGCGGACAGAATCGCGGAGCGCCTGGCCAGCATGGGCGTGAACATCATCCGTCTCCATGCCGCGGACGCGCCCATAGGCGACGAGCCCTGCAGCTGGACCAGCTGCAGGGAGGCGCCGCTTCTGGACTATGAGAGCGGCGGCAGCAGGAAATTCCATCCGGAGGGGCTGGAGCGCTTCGACTATCTGGCGGCAAAGCTGAAGGAAAAGGGCATCTATCTCCACATCGACCTGATCGTGGCAAGGCAGTTTACGGAGGAGGACGGACTGGACTACCCCGGAGGCGCCCCCTCATGCATCAAGAGGCATGCCATGTACAATGCCCGCCTGATAGAGCTGCAGAAGGAGTACGCAAAGGAGCTCCTCTGCCATGTGAACCCCTACACCGGCCTAGCGCTGAAGGATGACCCTGCCGTGGTCACAGTGCAGATCAACAACGAGGATTCCGCCATCAAGTGGCCCATGGGAGCGGACGATGGGGAGCAGATGAAGCCTTACCGGGATGAGGTGCGCAGGCGCTTCAACCATTACCTGCTGATGAAATACTACACCAGGGAGCGCCTGAAGGAGGCCTGGACAAAGGACGGCGTCTGTACGCTTGGGGAGGACGAGGATCCGGCGTTAGGAACTGTGGAGGTGGTGCAGGGCGGCTTCTATCAGCCCGCCAATGACCCGACAGGAGCCTGGGACGGGGACTGCGGGCCTGCCAGGTACGCGGATTTCATGGAGTTCGGCATGTACATGAACCGGAAATTCTACCAGGATATGAAGGACTATCTCCGCTCCCTGGGAGTAAAGGTTCCCATCGTCGCCAGCAACCTGATCGCAGGGGCGGCAGATGTCTACGGACATACGGACGGAGACATCATGGAGAACAACAGCTATTTCAACCACCCGCTGCTGCCTACTCAGGGGAACACCTATCTGGTGGCAGGGCCCATGGAGTATGTGTCCGTGAATCCTTTGACCATGCAGAAAGGCATCGGGGCCATGGGCACTTCGCTGCTGAGCCTGGCGTCCGTG
This sequence comes from uncultured Lachnospiraceae bacterium, assembly GCA_947068385.1. Classification (GTDB taxonomy): domain Bacteria; phylum Bacillota; class Clostridia; order Lachnospirales; family Lachnospiraceae; genus Acetatifactor. The sequence continues at coordinate 1,529 of CAMTBF010000539.1, read as the reverse complement.
GCCATTGTGGGAGGAAAGCCCTTCATGCTCAGCGAGTGGAACGAGTACGGGGAGCATCCTTTCCATTCCACAGCATTCCTGCATACCATAGCATACGCCTGCCTGAACGACTGGGACGGACTGATCCTGTACAATTACCATACCTCGGAAAAATGGGACAATCAGCCCGCTGACGAGATCCTGAGCGTGTTCGATGTATACAATGACCCGGCGGTGGCCTGCCAGTGGGGCTTCCTGGCTTCCATGTTCCTGAAAGGCCTGGTGTCCGTGGCGAGGAACCTGGTGGATGTGGTCTATACCCAGAACGACCTGCGGACATTCCCGCCTTTCGGCGCAATGCCGTCCACGTTTTTCCCCTATGTCACCGCCACCCGCAATGTGTTCCTGGACGGAGGGGACAGCTACCAGGGCGGCGCGGATGTGGCAGTCAATGCCGGATTCTTGAACGGCGGCAATCTGAAGGATGCGAAGCACGGCATCTACTACGCCTGGTCTCCTTATCGGGATGCCATGAGCCGCTACCATGACGACAACCGGCTGGCCATGGCCGCAAAGGGAACCAAGGAGCTTCAGCCGGGCGTGCACCTGGGGGAGCAGGCGCTGGTGTTTGACGAAATCGGCCGGATCGCGGGGACAGGAGACTACCGGGAGTTCGCGAAGTTTGCGGACAGGGCCATGAAGGAATGGGGCGTCCTGACGGAGGATACCGGATATGTGGACGGAAAGCTGGTTTCCGATACCGGGGAACTGGTCTCAGACCCGGAGCATTCCAGATTTGCCATCCACACCCCTTACTGCGCCTGCTTCAGCGGCGCACCGGAGGAGGAAATCGTGCTCTCCGATAAGGTTTCCGTCCAGGCGAAAAACGAGAGGATATCCCTGACCTTGCTGGCCGTGGGAGAGGGGAAGTTGTCGGAAGCCCGGGAATATGTGCTGACTGCCATGGGGACCACCGGCATGGACGAGACCACCTTTGGCCCCGGGCCGGATATGATGGGCATGCCTTTCACAAAGGTAGATATGAAAGGGAAGCTGTACGCGGAGACCCTGGAGGGAACCTTGTCCGTAAAGGCGCAGGAAGCCCGGCTGCGGATTCTGAATCCCGTGGGAGAGGTTCTGGCGGAACTGGAGGGCGAGAAAGCGGGAGAGGAAATCCGCTTTGCGCTGGACGGCCAGGTACCGGGGGTGCAGTATCATCTGACCATCCAGGAATAAGAAGAAATGCGGTAAAACTGAAAGCTGATATAAGGGATTCGGACGGAACCGGAAGGAACTGTCCGAATCCTGTATGAAGACAAAAACAGATACCCGATTTAGCGGGCATGGAGGAATAGATATGGCACGCCAGGAAATGGCGGAGAGGAGAGCGGCAGGACAGCAGGGAAAATAAAAAGCGTTTGCCATTGCGGAATGTCTGTCAAAAGAATGAAATGAAATAACGTATAAAAATAAGTGAAAAAGGAGAAGAACGATATGGGTGTGTATGTTCTGGAGGATGAGGAGGAGTGGGAGGCGAGGAGTATGCCTTG
>CAMTBF010000538.1 GCA_947068385.1 uncultured Lachnospiraceae bacterium | reverse complement strand
ATTTGATGCGATGATGGAGAGTGGATTGGCACAGGCGAAAAGGGGAGATACTGCGGAATACGGTGGGATACAATGTCCTGTTCCACATCGTGGGGACCGTCCTTGCAATCCTTGTGGCCATCCTGATCAACGAGATATGCAGCCAGCGCATAAAGAAGCTGTACCGGAGCCTGTTGCTGCTGCCGTATCTGATCAGCTGGGTCATAGTCAGCTACCTGGTCTACGCCTACTTCTCGGCGGATACCGGACTGGTCAACAACTCTATTCTAAAGCCTTTGGGCCTGGAGCCGATAGTCTGGTATCAGGAGCCGAAATATTGGCCCTTCCTCCTGCTGTTCTTCAATGTATGGAAAGGGATCGGATACAGCATGATCGTCTACCTGTCCAGCATCGTGGGCATCAGCTCCGACTATTTCGAGGCGGCCCGGATCGACGGCGCCAGCAAATGGAAACAGATCCGCTATATCACATTGCCCCTGCTGAAGCCCACGATCATCACCCTGTCCATCCTGGCTGTGGGAGGCATCTTCCGCTCGGATTTCGGCCTGTTCTATCAGGTGCCCAGGAACAGCGGCATCCTGTATCCGGTGACCAGGACGCTGGACGTCTATGTGTACCAGGCGCTGCTGCAGAACGCGGACTACGGCATGTCCAGCGCGGCCAGCGTGTACCAGTCCGTGGTGGGCTTCGTCATGATTCTTCTGACCAACGCCGTCATCAGGAAATATGAGGCGGATTCCGCGCTGTTCTAGGATTGCTATGGGAGGTGAAAACAAAACATGAAGACAAAAGAATTCATCATCACACAGGCGCTGGCGCATTTTGTCTGCGGGCTGCTCTCGCTCCTGGCCGTATTGCCCTTTGTCCTGCTGTTCGTCGCTTCTTTTACGAATGAGGCATGGGCCGTCACCAACGGGTATTCCTATTTCCCGGGGGAGTGGAGCCTGGAGGCCTATAGATACATTGCCGTGAAGTGGGGAATGATAGGGAGGTCCTATCTGATGTCCCTTGCGGTCACGGCGGTGGGCGTGATCATGAGCCTTGTCATGACCACGCTGTTCGCCTATGCAACCGGCCAGACAGACGTGCCCGGGATGCGCATCATCAGCTTTATCCTGCTGTTCACCATGCTTTTTGGCGGCGGGCTGGTCTCGTATTATTACAGCTTTGTGAAATTCTACCATCTCAAGGATACCTTCTGGGCCCAGGTGGTGCCGGGGCTCATGGGAGCCTTCAATGTCATTCTGGTGCGGAACTATTTTAAGAGCAGCATCCCGACCAGCCTGATAGAGGCCGCCAGGCTGGACGGGGCCAGCGAATTCGGGATATATTTCAGGATAGTCATGCCCCTGAGCCAGCCCATCGTGGCTACCATTGGGATGCTGGTGGGGCTTGGGTACTGGAATAACTGGACGAACGGGTTCTATTTCCTGACCGGGCGCAACGGCAGCAGATATTATACCCTGCAGAATGTCCTGAACAATCTGAACACGAATATCGAGCTGCTGAAGAAGTCCACCTCCGAAATCAATATGGGCAAGGCGTTCTTCCCGGGCAACACGGTCCGCATGGCCATCGCCGTCATCGGGGTGGTGCCGATCATGGCCCTGTATCCATTTTTCCAGAAATATTTCGTGAAGGGGATCACCCTGGGCGGGGTCAAGGAATGAATGAGGCCGGAAGAAAAGGGAAGCTGCGGGAATTCTCCAGGAAGATGACCACCAGGCTGTTATTGCTGATGCTGCTCCTGCTGGTGCCGGTGAATCTGCTGGCGATCATACTGAACAATTATGTGATGAAGAGCATGCAGGAGACCATCCACCAGTCGGTGGACAGCGTCATAGAAAGCAATATCACGTTCCTGGAGAACCGGATGGCGACGGCGAATTATCTGCTGCGGCATATGAGGAATGAGAACGGCAGCGGGATCGCCATGCTGCGGGAGTCCGATGAGGATTATTATCACTTGTACCGCACCCGGTTCTACTGGGAGATACAGAAGCTCATCGATTATACCGACGGAATGGATGCTTATTTCTATATCGTGAAGGACAGGAGCGATGTCCTGCTGTGGCATAGGTATGGCATGAAGACGGAAAAGGGCTGGGTGCGGGAGGACTGGGAGAGGGGATGGCATTTAAAGAAGGTCGGAGACGGGGAAGCCCTGTGCTTCTGGGCGGAGGTGCGGGAGGTCACCTATGGGGGCTGGATCGGTCTGGAAGAGGTCAGAGGGCAGCTGGAGAGCGATATCCGGTATGAGAGCAGTCATGTGACCTTTTCGGAGGAGCCGGGGGCAGAGAGGAAGGGCTGGCTATGCGTGACCGGTGAGAGCCGTGAAGGGGGCTTTTTCCTGAATGTGTACCTGAGGGAGGACGAAATCCTGGGAAAGATACTGACCGCGAATGCCTATCTGATCGCCGGTACGGCCATCACGATGATCGCTTTCTTCTTCGTGCTCTATCTGGCGGTGTACCGCTTGCTGGTGAGTCCCCTGAATGTGCTGAACGCCGCGCTGGAAAGGGTGGAGGAGGGAGATTTGGATTACAGGATCGTAGATAATGCCGCCACTGTGGAGTATGAATATTCCTTTCTGCAGTTCAACCGGATGACCGAGCATATCCGGACATTGAAAATAGAAGGCTATGAAAAGGAGCTGGAAAAGGAAAGGATGGAGCTGGAGAACCTGCAGCTGCAGATACGCCCCCATTTCCTGCTGAATATCTTTCAGCTGTTATTTGCGCTGGCAAAGAGGCATGAGAATGCCGCCATTCAGGATATCATCCTGTATCTGTCGGAATATTTCCGCAACC
>CAMTBF010000537.1 GCA_947068385.1 uncultured Lachnospiraceae bacterium | reverse complement strand
ATTTCCCCTCGCATTTGCGCAGCATCCGCAGCACCACGCCGATCTCCCTGGTATTTTCCACGGAAATCCCCTGCCAGACCCGCCGGCCCGGATAATCGAACCATTCATAGAGCCTCCGGAAGGCGTCCTCAAACTCCGCCGCCTGCTCCAGGTACGCAGCCTCCGCCGCGTCCCGGGGGGCCATCCGCCCCATCAGCTCCAGCAGGGGCAGCAGGTAGCTGTGGCTGTTGTTCCTGCGCAGCAGCTCCAGGGCCTCTCTGCCACAGGCGAAAACGGGCTGCCCGATCCCTTTCTGTCCATGCAGCGACAGCCATATCCCCAGCATGGCCGTCTGGGGCGCTATCAGGGCCTCCACCCGCTCCCTCCAATGGTGGGCCTTTGGGTATCCGCGGACGGCCTGCCAAAGCTCCCAGGCTTCCTCCTCCCTGCCGCAGGCCATCCGCGCCGCGGCCTCCAGGAGCACCGCCTCCAGCTCCGATGGTGCCAGCCACAGGGTGCCCATCCTCTGCTCCCAGTCCTGGGGGAGCGTGCAGGACACAGCCCTCCGGGCCATAGCCAGGAACCTTTCGGCGGCAGCCTCCTGCCTGTCCCCTTTCCAGTCCAGGAAGGAGAGAAGGGCCTGGGCCTTGCAGAGGAACTGCTCCTCCAGGGGCTCCCTTTTCCCGTACACATGCCTGTATTCCCGCACCCTCCCGGCCGCCTCCTCAGGCCTTGCGGGGAGCAGGAGGCAGATGTCCTCCCGCCTGCGCCATCTGTCCAGCTCCTCGGCGGAGGCCACCACCTCAAAGTAGTCCGTGCCCACGCCCATCCTGTGCATCAGGGTGTCCCCCGGCAGCTTCGTCCAGCCGATCCTGCCAGTCTCGATCTGGCCCAGGGCCGTCTTGCTGATGATTCCCCTGGCCAGCTCCTCCCTGGATATCTCCCGTTTGCTCCGCTCCTCCCCCAGTATCTTGCCGCATATCTGATTATATTCCCTCTCGAACCGGATCCCTGAATCCTTATGTCCATGCTTTCCCATATCCGTCTCCATGCTGCGCGTTCCACTTTATATCATATGCATGTCTTTAGTATACCAACAATCCGTTCCAGGGTCAATCTTTATGTCGATTGTACATAATTGGTAATTCATTTATGGCAGGGGGTGGAAATCCGGCAGCAAAAAGGGGCTAAGCCGAAAGACTCAACCCCTTTTTGTCAACAAAACAATCTATGCCCTTCAATGGATACCGCCTCATATCCGCCGGAACGTCAGCCAGCCTCCTGTGCTTTCAGAAGCCCCCTCTGTCTTCCCTACTCCAGCAGGTTCGTAGTAATGAAATCCACGCCCCACGCCACCAGCCGCTCTGCCTCCGCTTTGTCGTCGCAGGTCCAGCAGTTCACCAGTATTCCCTCTCCGTGCAGCTCCTCCACGATTTCCCTGGTCAGGGCCTTGTAGTAGATGTCCAGATTCAGGCCGTAGCGCTTGAGCCTGTCCAGAATCTCCCCATTGTATTCCATGGTCAGGTAGTACAGCTCCTGGTTCGGAAGAAGGTATCTTAGGTGGATCATGTTGTTCAGGGCGAAGGAGATGAATGTCACATGCTCCAGGTAGCCCAGGGCTTCTATCTCCCCCACCAGCCGTTCGACATCCTCCGGCGCAAATTCGTTTTTCAGCTCCAGGACGCAGGTCTTTCCGTACTTCCGGCAGATGGTGACGTATTCCTTCAGATTCGGGATGATCAGATCCTGCCTGTCCTCCAGGCAGATGTCCCGGGCCGCTCCCGCTGCCGGGCACATGTCCTTCAGGGCGACTTTCCGGACCCTCTCGTAGTCGGATTCCTCCACCCGGATGTCCTCCCGGGCCACCCGCCCTGTGGTGTCGTCATGGATGATTACGAATCTGCCGTCCTTCGTCACATGGGTGTCCGTCTCCACGCCGTAGTAGCTGCGGTTCCCGGCGGCCACGAAGGCCGGGATGGAGTTCTCCGTCTCCAGGCCGCTCAGGCCCCTGTGGGCGATCATCCTGGTGCTGCCGCTGTCGATTTTTATAGTATCCATATCTGCTCCCTCGCTTTCTGTTCATCAGATTGCCTTTATCATACCACTGTCGGCCCTGCCTTGCAACACCTCCCTGACCACCTGGCTGCTCTGGCCCAGGCTCAGCCGGATTCTGCTCCGAGACCAGGACGCCGCCCCTTAAATGCCTGCAGCTCCAGCGCGTAGGACCTGTTCTTTGTACGCTTCATCCGGTATTCCAGGGGGGAGTACTTCTCCTTCTCCTTGAAAAAGCGGCTGAAATAATGCACGCTGGTAAAGCCTACCTGGTCGGAGATCTCGGAAATGCTGTAGTCCGTATCCGTCAGCAGCTCCTTCGCTTTCTGCAGCCGTATCTGGATGATATAGTTTCTGGGCGTGGTGCCATACACCTCCCGAAACCTCTGCAACAGGGAGGTCTTATTGTAATGCACCAGTTCAATCAGCTCCTCCAGGGAAATCTGGCGCATATAATTCTCTCTGCAATAACGTTCAACTATATACATATCCGCGTTCCTTCCGCTGCCCCGCTCTTCCCTGTCGTCCCTGCCCGCGGCTTTCGGAAAGGGGATGATATCTTCCGCTCCCTCACCAGCGCCCACAGACATGCCGGCAGCTCCTCCGCCCGCTCCCGGCATCAGCTCCAGGAGAATCATCCAGAAATAACAGGCGCTTGTGGTAGCGTAAAAGTCCTCCTTCTTCTCACATTCCTGGAGAATCCTGTAAAAGCAGGACTTGACCAGATAGAAATTGTCCTCTGTTTTATTTTGCTCTTTGCTTTGTTTTGTTCTCTGCTCT
>CAMTBF010000536.1 GCA_947068385.1 uncultured Lachnospiraceae bacterium | reverse complement strand
GTTGCCTCTCGCTTTAACGAGATCATTGTCAACAAGCTTTTGGGAGGGGCCGTGCTATGAAGAAGATGATAGGTATTTATATGGCTATTCTGATGGGTATTCTATGTACGGGATGTGCTCCCGAACATCGTGAGGAAGCTTCCATTGAGCCGAGTTCCGTGTCAGAAGCTAATCCCGGGGAGACCCCTGTCAGCATTCAGGTTTTTGCATCAGAAGATGCGAAGGTTACGCCGGAAATCGTAGAATATGACTTTGAAAGTGCCTGTGAAAAAGGGGAAAGACAGCAGATATACGGTACGCTGCCGGGAGCATCTGAAGGCACATGGTATATCGTAACAGTAGACGGTGTGGAATATTATTATGGGAGGTACGACTTTTCAGCTGACAGAACGGAATTGTTTGGATATGCCATTGTGAGCGGGGAGCATTCATTGGGAAATGGGATTTCCGTGGGCATGACGATGGGTGAGGTCATTGAGCTTTACCCTGCCATGGCAATGCTGGATATGGAAAACAATATCCTCAATGGAGTGGTTGGACATATGGGGTGGAACCCGACAGCTTATCCTCGCAGTCCTGCAGGCATGGATGAAGAATTGCAATATGCTGACGGAAAAGGATATCGATGGGAGAATCAGTTTGATTCTGTTATGATTGCGGAGATAGAGCAGCCGCCAGACACCATTCCTGTTTATGTGGCACTGATGATAAAAGATGATATTGTTACGGCGATTACCTTTTATCATCCGACTGCAGGTTAAGCGGATAGGGGACATCTCCAGGCCCTCCCGCAGGGCATCCGTCAGGCCGATTACATTGCCGGGTTCGCTGGCATCCGCGGCGGCTTTTATAAATCCCGCGGCCTGACAGCCCTGAACTGAATTCTCACATAGTCCACGATCCAACAGCCATTCTGATAAAGCCTGTTCCGCAGTCTGGCGACGGCATCGGAGATGATTTCATCTTTTTGTGCCATGTCCATCCCTTCAAAAGGCTTTTTTACAAACATACGGATCCAGCTTGCGAGACCGTCCGCCCCATTCTGCGGCGTGGGCCTGTCAAAGAGCGCCGCGTATTCTATTTTGAAGCCCGCTTCCTCCAGCATCGGCGCATACTGGCCGATTGTGGGAAAATAGAACACCCGCCGGTACTTTAGCCCCCGTTCCGAAAAGCACTGCTCCAGCGCGCCATGGACGGCTTCCGCGCACCCGGAGCCGCCGAATTCGCAGACCAGCTCGCCGCCCGGTCTCAGGTTGCCATAGAGATTGGACAGCATTGCCTGTTGCTCCTTTTCATCGATCCAGTGGAAGACGGCATTTGAAAAAATCACATCCGCTTTCTCGTCCAGACGGAAACGGACGGCGTTCCCCCTGATGAAGGGTAAGCTCGGATGCTCTTTTTGGGCCAGCCGGAGCATCTCCTCCGAGTCGTCTATCCCCGTCACCTGGTATCCCCTCTCGGCGATGCGGGCGGTCAGAGAGCCGTTGCCGCAGCCTAAGTCTATTACGCGGCTTCCCGGCTGCTTTGTGATCAGGCCGATCACGGCTTCCCCATAGGCGGGGACGAATGAGAAATTTTCCTTGTACTCTGCGGCATCCCAACTGATATTCGGCATGGCGGCGCCCTCCTGCATGTCTGAATGGTGTGTATATCCGATTATAGTATATTTGTCTGCTGTCTGCAATAGGTAAGCCCGCTTCTGTATACATTCCCTGTACGGTTAAAAATTCCCTTTATTTTTCCGATAAGTCAGTTAAAGGGAGAATGCGGCATCACTATAATAAGCGTGATAGGCTATAACCGAAAAAACAGGTCTACAGAAAGAGGAGATAATATGTCAAAGATAGCAGTTTACTTTCCGGGCATAGGATACCATTGCGACAAGCCCCTTCTGTATTACAGCAGGAAGGCTGCCTGCGAGCTGGGGTATCAGGATTACAGGAACATAAGCTACACGTATAGCGCCGGAAATATCCGCGGCAATGAAAAGAAGATGAAGGAGGCATATGAGGCGCTGCTGTCACAGACGGAAGCCCAGCTGGCGGACATGGCCTGGCCTGAATATGACGACGTGCTTTTCGTCTCAAAGAGCATCGGAACGATCATCGCGGCGTCCTACGCAGAGAAGCACGGGCTGAAAAGCGCCAGGCATATCCTGTATACGCCTTTGGCACAGACTTACCTTTTCGCGCCGGAGAAGGGAATCGCCTTTCTCGGGACGGCAGACCCCTGGAGCGACACGGATGAAATCATCCGCCTCTCCCATGCCAACCACATTCCGCTGGCGGTATATGAAGGCTGCAACCATTCCCTTGAATGCGGGGATACCCTGAAAAACATTGATAACTTAAAGGACATCATGCTCAGGACGATTGCCTTTACGGCCCAAAATTCAAATCCATAGCAGGTCTGCATTGGCTCTTCCCGCGCCTGGGACAAGGGGCGGTATAGCTGGCGCCGCCCGGCTCTCCCTATTCGGTGCCTTAGATAAGAATGCTTATAGCCTGAACGCCTTTCTGGTGCTTTCCACATCATCAGTGCTGCAGCCTACCATCTCTGCGATCTGCGTATCTGTAAAGTCCGGATTGCGCTGCAAAGTCCTGAATATCTGTGCCGACAGCACCAGCCCCTCCTTCCGGCCCTCCTTCCGGCCTTCCTTCCAGCCCTCCTCCTGGCCTTTTTGCATCGCTTCCTGCTGCTTTACCTGGATATCTTCCTCGTAGCTGTATTCCGCTATCAGCATATTGGTCACCTCGCTCCCTTTCCGCTTGAGCGAGTACTCCGTATGTATAGCGTAAAGCCTCGATCAGTTCTTTATCT
>CAMTBF010000535.1 GCA_947068385.1 uncultured Lachnospiraceae bacterium | reverse complement strand
AGTCGAAAACAAAATCATCCGTTTGCCGCAAGCCGGAACCGGATGATTTTTCGTGTAATTTTATTCAATTCGGAAGATTCACCCTCTGGCCGATCTGGATCAGGTCCGCGTCCCGAATCTGGGGGTTGAGGGCCAGCAGGCTCTGAAGGCTGATATGGTTCCTCACAGCCACATGGGAAAGTGTGTCTCCCTCGGCCACCGTATAGCCTCTGTATACCGCCACCAGATATTCGTCCCCGCGCCTTAGGCCGAACATGGCATTTCCCTGCCCGTTGATCCTGAAGATGCCCTCCTGCCTCATGCGGCCTCCCGCCTCGTCATAGGAGTACAGGACGGCATGCTTACCTGCATATTCCTCCCCCAGGGCCAGATGCACGTTCAGGATGCAGGGATAGGCATCCTTCTGCACCATGGAGAACTGCCTGAGGGTATTGTTGCCCGGGAGCTGCTGCTTCACCTCATCGGGAATGGCCGACTCGAAGGACACATCCACTGTAAAGGGAGCGTCGGCAGCGTAGATTTCCCCGCCGCTGATGCTGAACGTGACGCCGTTGCTGGTGTGCAGGGCCAGCGTGGCGTTCTTTCCCGCCAGCCTGCCCAGGATATCCGTAGGGATCTCAAAATGGTTCCCCACAACGAAGCCCACATTCTGGCCTGTGCCGTTCCGGATGGCCTCGTCGAGCCGCTGCGTCATCACGTTCCAGTCATCGGTGGCGTCTTCAACGGAACCGCTGACCACCGCAGCCGTCCCATCCCCCGCCGCCTTCACCGGCTGGCCGGGCCTGATCACGGGCACCAGCACGAATATCAGGGCCGTCAGCAGCATTATCTGATTCTTTCCGATTATTCTTCTTTTCATTTCGACACCTCTCTTTTGCATCTTTCTGCAATCTGTAAGTTTATTTCCTCACCCTCAGTATGCCCAATAGTCAAAAAATAATCATCTTTCAATGCAGATTTGTTCATTTCAAAGATATTGACAAGAGAGTATGTCTGTCATGGATGCATGTAGGCTATCTATCCAAGCTGGCCCTCCAGCACCTTTGCAGCCTCCGCGATGCAGTCGGGGATGCCCGCCGGGTTCTTGCCGCCTGCCTGGGCCATGCCCGGCTTGCCGCCGCCACCGCCGCCTACCTTTCCGGCGATGCCCTTGATCAGGTTGCCCGCATGGGCCCCCTTGGAAAGGGCTTCCTCCGTGGCCATGGCGATCATGTTCACCTTGCCGCCCGCATTGGACAGGAGCAGGATGACACCCTGGCCCAGCTTGGCCTTAAGCTGGTCGCCCAGGTCGCGCAGGCCGTTCATGTCCACATTGTCCACGCTGGCCGCCAGGAGCTTCACGCCCTTTATCTCCACCACATTGTCCATCACGTCTCCCAGGGCTTCCTTGGCCGCTTTGGCCTTCAGGGACTCCAGCTCGGAGGACAGGGCCTTCACCTCCGCCATCACATGCCCGATCTTCTCCACCAGCGTGGCAGGGGTGGCGCGAAGCGCCCTTGCCGCCTCCTCCATGGTCTGCTCCAGCCCTTTATAATAGGTAAACACGCCGTTCCCCGTCAGGGCCTCGATCCTGCGGACGCCTGCGGCGATGCCGTTCTCGGACAGGATCTTGAATGCGGAGATGGCCCCGGTATTGGCCACATGGGTGCCGCCGCAGAGTTCTACGGAAAAGTCCCCCATCTTCACCACCCGGACCTCCTCTCCGTACTTCTCGCCGAAGAGGGCCATGGCCCCGGTCTTCCTGGCATCCTCGATGCCCATGACTTCCGTCACCACAGGCAGGTTCGCCGCGATCTGCTCATTGACGATTTTTTCCACCCTGTCCAGCTCTTCCTTGGTCATGGCCGCGAAATGGCTGAAGTCGAAGCGCAGCCTCTCGCCGTCCACGTAGGAGCCGGACTGCTCCACATGGCTGCCCAGCACCTCCCGGAGGGCCTTGTGCAGCAGATGGGTGGCGCTGTGGTTCTTGCAGGTGTCGCCCCGCTTCGCGGCATCCACCGTGAGCGTGGCCGTATCTCCCACCTTCAGCATGCCCTTGGTGACAGTGCCGATATGGCCTACCTTGCCGCCCAGGAGCTTTACGGTATCCTTCACCTGGAAGCTGCCGTCCGCCGTGGTGATGACGCCTGTGTCGGCATTCTGGCCGCCCATGGTGGCGTAGAAGGGGGTCTCCTCCACGATGACCGTGCCCACCTGGCCGTCCGTCAGGGCCTCCACCAGCTCGCTCTCCGTGGTCAGCACGGTAATCTTCGAATTGTGCTGGAGCCTGTCGTAGCCCACGAACTGAGTGGTTACGGACGCGTCGATGGACTCGTACACCGTCACGTCGGCTCCCATGTAATTGGTGGTCTTGCGGGCCTTTCTGGCCGTCTCCCTCTGGTGCTGCATGCAGACGCCGAAGCCTGCCTCATCCATGGTAAAGCCCTTCTCCTCCAGGATCTCCTGGGTCAGGTCCGTGGGGAAGCCAAAGGTGTCGTACAGCTTGAAGGCGTTCTCCCCGGAAAGCTCCGTGGTTCCCGCCGCTTTCATCTCCTCCTCCATCTGGGCCAGGATGCTCAGGCCCTGGTCGATGGTCTTGTCGAACTTGTCCTCCTCCTGGGTGAGGACGTTCAGGATAAAGGCGCGCTTCTCCTCCAGCTCCGGATAGCCGTCCTTGCTCTCGTCGATCACGGTCTCGCTTAAACGTGCCATGAACTTGTCCCGGATGCCCAGGAGCCTGCCGTGTCTGGCCGCCCGGCGGATCAGGCGGCGGAGCACATAGCCGCGCCCCTCGTTGGAGGGCAGGATGCCGTCGCTGATCATGAAGGTGGTGGAGCGGATAT
>CAMTBF010000534.1 GCA_947068385.1 uncultured Lachnospiraceae bacterium | reverse complement strand
TATATCCCCGTTCCCTTTCCTCAGCGGCTCCGGCTCCATCAAGAATCCCCACGGATATTTATGCTGGAAGCCAGCATCACGTTCATGTCGGAGCGGAACCCTTCCCCGCCAGAGGCGATGCAGGCCTTTTCCACCTCCTCCAGATACGCCTTGGACACGTTGATATAATGGACGGGAATCAACATGTCATGCTCCCAGAATCCCACCAGGGTAAATCTGTCTTCGCGGCTCTCCTGGCTGATGAAGCTGTCTCCATCCACCAGATTGTAGGCCAGCGTCACCTCGCTGCCTATTCTTGCCGGTATTCCAAGCTTTGCAAGGGCCTGGGTATCCATGGCGATTTCATCCTTTGCCTCCGGCAGACGGCCCTCCTGCAGCGAGATATAAGACCATTTGGCACAGTTTTCATCCATCCAGCTGATCTCCGCGTGCTTTTTTTCAAAGGGCGGCTCCATCATCACGCCGCAGACTGTGCGCATGCCATATTCCTTGATTTTCTTATGGGCGGCAAGGGCTCTTTGCTTTTCCTCGTCCACCTCCTTAAAGCTTCCGTGGGAATACCCGCCTACCAGACGAAACTGATATTCCTGGAAGCTGGAATTGATGGATAAGGACAGGGTGAACAGCGAGGTGAGCAGCAGGGTGGTCAGCGCAATGGCCAGGATTGAAATCCCGGTGCGCATTTTTGCCGCCCTCATCTGGCGTAGGGCTATCCGCCATAAACAGCCTCTGTTTTTTACGTTCATGGCCGCATCCCTCCCTGCATCCCACCGACTATCCTGCCGTCTTCGATTCGGATGATGCGGTCCGCCAGCTGAGCGATCTGCTCATTGTGGGTGATCATGACGATGGTCTGTGAAAATTTCTGTCCTGTCACCTTCAGGAGCCCAATCACATCCTGGCTTGTCCTGACATCAAGATTCCCGGTGGGCTCGTCGGCCAGTAGGATGGCCGGCTTGGCCGCCAGGGCCCTGGCAATCGCCACGCGCTGCTGCTGGCCGCCTGAGAGGTTGTTGGGCAGGTGGTTCAGCCGGTTCCCGATGCCAAGGATGTCGATGATGCTGTCGATATAGTCCTTATCCGGCTTCACTCCGTCAAGCTGCACAGGAAGCACAATGTTCTCAAAGACGCTCAAGACCGGCACCAGGTTATAGCTCTGGAAGACGAAACCGATCTTCCTGCGCCTGAAAATCGTCAGCGCTTCGTCCCCCAGAGAGAAGATATCCTTCCCGTCCACCACTACCCTGCCGGAAGTGGGACGGTCCAGCCCGCCCAGCATGTGCAGGAGCGTGCTCTTCCCGCTGCCGCTTGTGCCGACCACTGCCACGAATTCCCCTTTTTCCACAGAGAGGCTGACGCCGTCCAGGGCGCGCACCTCATTTTCCCCGCTTCCGTATATTTTCTTCAAATCCTCCGTCAACAACTGCATATGAATTTCCTCCTGGTCTCCTCCAAGTCATCCTGATTTCAAAAATCCTCTTGCAGCTTTACCCTGCCTGGGATTTTTTGACCTTTTGACCCTGGTATTATCATGATACAGTCATGTTAACACGGCAATCTTTCCAAATTCTTTCCGGGGGCGGAAAAATACTTACAGTTTTGAAAGATTTGCCGGAGCTGACGGAAGATAGACGGAAAATGTGCTCCCCTGGCCTTTTTCGGATTTCAGCCTGATATAGCCGCCCTGGCTCTGGATGATCTCTCTGGCAAGGAACAGTCCGATGCCCACCCCCTTTTCATCGCCAGCGCCCCCGGAGCGGTAGAACCTGCCGAATACCGCCGCTGTTTCCGCTTCGTCGATCCCCATTCCCGTATCGCTGACCTGAATACAGAGGAACAGTTCATGGGCCTGGGTTGAAATGGTCACCTTGCCGCTGTGCGTATATTTGATGGCATTGTCCACCATATTCCCAAGGGCCTCCAGCGTCCATTTTCTGTCAAACAGCGCCCATGCCTCCTCTCCCTCCACCGTAAGCTCCAGCCCCTTCTCCCGGGCCGCCGCCCCGTACTGCTCGGAAAGAGTCCGCAGCAGCTCCGAGACCGAATGCGGGGAAGGGTTTACCGCCACGATTCCGGTTTCCAGACGTGACAGCTTGATGAGAGAGGAGATCAAAAACCGAAGCTTGTCCGCCTGTTGATATATCTGTGCCACGCTTTCCTCCGCGCTCTGGGGCAGCTCCTCTTCCCGCAGCAGCTCCGCGTATAGCAGAAGATTTGCAATCGGCGTCTTGGTCTGGTGGGAGATATCCGAAACCAGGGTTTTGACCTTATCCTTTTCCGATGTCAGCTTTTTTACTGCCAGCTCGTTTGCGGTAAGGTAATGCGCCAGGGCGCTCTCCAGCCTGGAAAGCCTGGTCTCGTCAAAAAATGTCTCCTCAAAGCAGCCTTTGGCCGCCGCGTCTACCATGGCTTCCATCCGCCCCATGATCCTCCTGACGCGCCTTCGCTCCAGCAGCGCGAAGCAGATGGAAAACAGGATGCAGGAAGCCGCCAGGCATAGAAACAGCTCATTCATCCGCTTTCCTCCACACATATCCGATTCCGTACACAGTCCTGATGGTTTCGCCTGCATGGAGCTTGTCCCTTAAGCGTTTTACGCAGACGGAGAGCGCGTTTTCATCCACATACTCCGCCTGCCCCCAGACGAAATCTATCAGCGCTTCCCTGGTGAGGGTAATCCCCTTGTTTTCCAGGAACATGCGCAAAAGCCTCTGTTCCGTTTTGCTGAGCTCTATTCTTTCCCCGCGGCAGTAGAATTCCATGCGTCCAAAATCGAAGCTATAGTCCTGGAACTAGATCGGAAGAGCACACGTCTGAACTCCA
>CAMTBF010000533.1 GCA_947068385.1 uncultured Lachnospiraceae bacterium | reverse complement strand
ACCCGGTTCAAATTCTTTCTTTTTGTTATGGAAATAATGGAACAGCAGCGACTTGCTGATGCCAGCCGCCTGAGCGATCTCGCTCATGGGACTGTTCTTATAGGTATTGCGGGAAAATACCCTGTATCCGGCATTGATGATGGCCTGCTGCCTTTCCTCCGGCAGGGAAAAGAACCTCTCGTTCATCCTGTCACCTCCGTTGACCCTCCGGTCAATTACAGGATAAACCCGTTGACCGATTTTGGGAAGACCCCTTTGTCAAAAACCCTGCTTTATCGAAGTCTTTGACAGGGTCTGATGACTTTTAGCAGAGAATGTGGTATAATATCGACACAAAAGGACGTTGTGTCAACTTCTGATCCCATGTGCGCTGAAGCGCACGAAATTATAGTATAGCGTCATCAAGGCAGAAGCGATAAAGGATGGGGGCGGGATGAAAATAGCCATCGTAGAGGACGAAGCGAAGGAACAGGAAATCATCATAAAATATATAGGGGAATGGGCTGAGGCGAGAAGCGAGCTGGTGGAATTCAGCTGTTTTCCCAGCAGCGAGAGTTTCCTCTTCGCCTGGGAGGACGGGAAGGATTACCGCCTCCTGGTCCTTGACATCGAGATGGGCGGGATGAACGGCCTGGGGCTGGCCGAAAAGGTGCGCCTGGAGGACAGGGAGGTTCCCATTCTGTTCGTCACCGGGTATGACGAATACATGCAGCGCGGATACGATGTGTCGGCGCTTCACTATCTGATGAAGCCGGTGGACAAGGAGAGGCTGTTCCAGGCACTGGACAGGATGGCGGAGGCGAAGCGGGAGGAAGGGATAAGCCTTGTGCTGAACGGGGCGGACGAGGTGAGGCGGGTGCAGACAGGCAGCATTCTGTACGTGGAGGCCGCAGGGCACGGCAGCGTGATGCACACATGGGACGGAACATTCCCGCTGAGGGAATCCCTGGGGGAGATCGAGAAACGGGTGAACGGAGTTCCCGGGATAGTGAAGTGCCACAGGGCGTATCTGGTGAATCTGCGGTTTGTCTCGGCCATCCGGAATGCGGAGCTGATCCTGGACAACGGCGAGAGGCTCCCGGTCTCGAGAACGCGGATCAAACAGGTACAGCGGGAATTCCTGAGGTACTATAAAAGCAGATAGATGCAAAGGCGGTGAGTGCGCGGAATGAATCTGGTGCCATATGTGATTGTCGGGGCGGTTCTTTTAATCAATGTTCTTCTGTGGATCTTCTGGATGCCGCGGTATGTGGACAGAAGGATAAGCCGGTTTCAGAATGAGCTGGTGGACAGGCATTACGCGGAGGTGGAGACCATGTACCGCAAGATGCGGGGCTGGAGGCATGATTACCACAACCATATCCAGGTGCTGAAGGCCCATATGGAGCTTGGGGATTACGGGGATGCGGTGCGGTATCTGGACATGCTGAACGACGACCTGACCACGGTTGACACGGTGATAAAGACCGGAAATGTGATGGTGGACGCCATCCTGAACAGCAAGCTGACCATAATCCGGGAGAAGGGAATCCAGGTGGACGCGACGGCGGTGGTCCCCCAGGACGTTCCGTTCTCGGGGATAGATCTGTCCGTGCTGATTGGCAATCTCCTGGACAATGCCCTGGAGGCCTGCCTGCAGATGGGGGACGGGGAGGAGCCGTTCATCCGGATCTATATCGACATCGTGAAAAAGCAGCTCTATATCGCGGTCACGAATTCCATGAGCGGGAGGGCCAGAAGGAGCGGACTGCAATATCTCACCACCAAGTCCGGGGGGCACGCGGGGGTGCACGGCTTCGGTCTCGTCCGCATTGACCGGATCGTGTCGAAATACGGCGGCTTTCTCAACCGGCAGGATGAGGAGGGCGTGTTCGCGACGGAGGTAATGCTGCCGCTGGTGGAAGGGTGACTGCGCGGCGCGGGGAAAACTCAGAAAAAATACGGAAAAAATGCAATTCGTGCGTGTGGGGATACCATTCGTGCGAAATTGTTTTTTTCGGGGAATCCTGTGCTATATTTACGTAAAATGCCGCGGGGGCGTGAAATCCGGCTGTACTGTGGGCCTGGGCTGCGGCTGGATTGTGGGCATGTGACGCGGGAGAAAGAGGAGCTATATGAGACACATGGGACAGGCAAGGCAGACGGAACAGGCAGGGCAGACAGGCCAAACAGGACACGCAAAACAGGGATATCCTGGGGGCCGCAGGGAGCCCGCGGGCTACACCCTGGCCTCCAATCTGTTTTTTCATCTGAAAAGCGCGAAGCAGTGGAACAAATGGGTGTGCTATTTCCAGTTTCTGGCCGTGGTTCCCGGCATGACCGCGACCTTTCTGGGGATATGGCTGCCGTCCCTGATCGTCTCGCAGCTACAGGGGAAGGTATCGCTGGCCGCCCTGCTGACCAGCGTGATCGCTGTGGCCGCGGCCATCCTGGCGTGCAGCGTGGCGAACTCCAGCATGCAGCAGTATCTCTACCGGAACGGCATGTCGCTGACCCTGTATTACGACAAGCTTGCCTTCCACAAGACCATGAGAATCGACTATGAGCTCCTGGAGAGTCAGGAGACCCAGAAGCTGGTGGGAAATGTCTGGAATGTCCTCAGAAACGAGTTCGCCATCCGCAATTCGGTCACCTCTATGCCCGTTTTGATTGCCTCCTTCCTGAGCTCTCTGCTGTACGGCATCCTCCTGTGCCTGGTGAATCCGGGGCTGGCGGCGATGCACATCCTGACCATAGGAATCAACATTTTCCTGTTGAAGAGGGTGGAAAGGGTACACGGGAGGAACCACGAGGAGCTGGGCAGGCAGAGTCTATGTCCAATATC
>CAMTBF010000532.1 GCA_947068385.1 uncultured Lachnospiraceae bacterium | reverse complement strand
GCCTGGGCCGTCAGGGAGCCGCCCATGGCTTCCGCCAGTGATTTCGCTATGGTCAGCCCCAGCCCTGTGCCGCCTTTGCTCCGGGAGATATCGTTTCTGTAAAAACGGTTAAAAAGATTCGGGACATCATTCTCCCTGATTTCCGCCGAATCATTTTCAAATAGAACCTGAACCTGCCCACAGCTTTCCTCCATGCGGATGTCCAGATAGCTGTGGGCGTATCTTCCTACGTTTGTGAGCATGTTCGCGAAGATGCGCTGACAGGCATCCCTGTTCCCCTGCACCATCACGGGATGCTCCGGCAAGCGGCTTTCCAGGGAGAACCCCTCTCTTTCCAGGGAACCGTAATTGTCCGCAAGGCTCTCCCGCAGCAGCCTGCACAGGTCCAGCTGCTCCAGCTCCAGCGAGAAATCCATGCCATTTACCCGGGAAAAAGCATAGAACTGGGAGACCAGATGCTCCATGGAGCGCGCCCCCCGCTCCAGCACGTCCAGGGACTCCTCCAGCTGGAAAGAGGCATTCCCGGAGGGAGCTTTCAGCCATTTCAGATATCCCAGAATGACCGTCAGCGGCGTGCGCAGATCATGGCTGATGTTTTCAATCTGCTGCTGGAACTCCCGCTCCCGCTTCTCATAGGCCATCCGCTCCCTGCGGATCTGCTCCAGAGCGCCATTGATGGATTCCATCAGCCGCTCCAGCCCCTTGTCCGGCAGGGGGAGATGGAGGATCTGGTTTTGGAGCAAATCACCCTGAATCTGCGAAAGTTCCCGGGCCGTCTCCCGCAGGGCGCGTTCAAGCGCGAAATACCGAAAAGAAAAATATGCCGCGGCAATCATAAAGAATATCAGTCCCAAATCCTGTATCCGAAAAAAATCTCCCATTTTCATCCCCCTAAAAGCGCTTCTGCCCTAAATGTCCTTTTTCCTCAATAATAGCACACCTGCCGCGCTGAACACAAGGATTCCCGCTGTGCCTGAGATAAGGCATCTGGCCATGCCCGCCCCGGTGTCCCATATGGTGGCGCATTCCGTCATGTTGACATTCGTCCCCGCCGGGATGAAGTTGGCGGGCATCCACATGGCCACGTCCATGAGGACATCCCCGCCAAAGGGCAGGACGATCCCGGCGAACAGCAGGATCTTGGGCAGGAACAGCATCACGGTCAGCCATGCCAGGACGCTGAAAAAGCTGTTCTCAAAGAAATCCAGCAGGACCACGGCCAGGATCAGGGAGCCGGTGGCGATCAGGGACATGGCAGGGACTTCCATTAGCATATCCTGGATGGTGGTGGGGCCTGTGGCATGCAGCAGCAGCTCGGCGCATCCGATGTATAAGGGCAATGCGACTGCCAGCATGACCAGGGAGGCCATAAAGCACACCGCGCACTTCCCGGCCAGGAGCTGCATCCGGGAGATGCCATAGGCGATGCTGTTTCCCATGGTACCGTTCCTCCTGTCGGATTCGTAGAGCATGGCGGCCACATCAGCGGCCACGTAGCAGTACATCATGGGCACGGATACAAGCATGGAGTAGGAGAAAGAGGAAGAGCCGTACCGGAAATGCTCCACGTCTTTCATGAGGAACAGGGTCAGGTTCAGGAACAGGATGATTGCCAGCAGGCCGATGAAAGCCCCGCGGAGCTCTTTGCTGTGTGCCGCTCTGTAGAGTTCGCTTTTGATGTAGTTCAGCATGATTCTTTCCCTCCGTTCTTCAGGTTCATGTAATAGTCCTCCAGGGAGGCGGACTTGCGCTCCAGCCCCAGGATGCAGAGCCCATGCTCCATGGCCAGGCGGCTGTAGGCCTCAGGTTCCCGGCGGAAGCCGCGAATCTGGATGGTGCCCTCCGGGAGCACCCGCCAGCGCTCCTCCGGGAAATGCTTTGCCAGCAGGGCGGCGTACTTTTCCCTGTCGTCCACGGCGATGTCCAGGCGGTCTGCGCATCTTTCGTGCAGCTCCTGGGCGGATATCTCCTCCAAGAGCTTTCCCCTGCTCAGGAACCCGAACATGGTGGCGGTCTGCTGGAGCTCGGGCAGGATATGGCTGGACAGCAGGATGGTGATGTTCTTCTCTGTGTTCAGCCTATGGAGCAGGGCGCGCAGCTCCACGATGCCGCTGGGATCCAGGCCGTTGACGGGCTCGTCCAAGACCAATGCTGCGGGCTCTCCTAGCAGGGCGATGGCAAGGCCCAGCCGCTGCTTCTGGCCCAGGGAGAGGCGCTTGCATGTTTCCCGGCGCTTTTCCCGGATGTCCACGAGCTCCATGATCTCCTGCACCTTTTCCTTTCCCGGGATGCCCTTTTGGATGCGGTAGTATTCCAGGGTGCGCTCCACGGTCATGTTGGGGAAGAAGCCCGGACGCTCGATCATGACGCCCATCTGCCTGCGGCTGCGCAGAAGCTCCCGCTCCCCGGAGCGGCCGAACAGGCGGATCTCCCCTGCGGTGGGGAAGACATGCCCGGCCAGGAGCTTTAAGAGGGTGGACTTGCCTGCGCCGTTGTCGCCGATCAGCCCGTAGATGCTTCCGGGGCTCACCCGCAGGCTCACCCCGTCCAGCGCCAGGACGGAGCGGTATTTTTTGGTGACTTGATTTGCTTCTATGACGGAATCGTTCATTTCTGGCCTCCTTTTCGCCGGGACTTATCTTTCCGGCTGACATTTATCAGTATAGACCATGGGGGTTAATAAGTCATAAAGAACTTTTAAAGATGCCGTAAAGATTTTTCTAGGGTGAAAATAATAAATGGCAGATAACCGGGGTCATCTGCCAATCTAATTGAATGAAACAGGTGGTTTTGGATAATGAGAGACTTTCACCTTATGATGAGATTTCCATTGGAAA
>CAMTBF010000531.1 GCA_947068385.1 uncultured Lachnospiraceae bacterium | reverse complement strand
AAACGGCCCTCATGCAATGCGGCATGTCCGCCGACATTGCATGAGGGCCGTTTTATCTTGGCTTTATCACGATTTTAGATTAAAAATCTTCTATAACAGAATTTTTCGTATAACAGAATTTTATGCCCTCCAATTAGAAAAGGATATTGACAAATTAAAAACCGCTTTATATAATTAGATTACATAAAGCGATTATAAAAACAATATCACAAAAGGAGGACACAAGCAATGGAAGCGAACTTACCGAAGACCATGAAAGCGCTGGTAGCCTACGACAAAGGGGACTACCGCTACGAGCCACAGTATCCCGTCCCCGAATGCGGCGATGACGACATCATCATCAAAACGGAGGGCTGCGGCATCTGCGCGGGAGACCTGAAATGCTATCACGGCAACTCCACCTGGGGAGACGAGACCCACGCGAAATGGGTGCGCCCGCCATTCATCCCGGGCCATGAATTCCTGGGGCATGTGGCCGCCAAAGGAAAGAACGTCACCGGCTACGAAATAGGCGACCGCATCATCGCCGACCAGATAGTCCCCTGCGGCGAGTGTAAGTTCTGCCGGACAGGCCGCTACTGGATGTGCGAGCCCCACGCCACCTTCGGCTTCCAGAAGGAGAACAACGGCGGCATGGCAGAGTACGTCCGCTTCCCGAAGAACGCGGTGATCCACAGGGTTCCGGAGGACATGCCCCTGGAGCAGGCATTGATGATTGAGCCCTTCAGCTGCTCCAAGCACGCGGTGGACAGGGCGGACATCGGCATAGAGGACGTGGTGGTCATATCCGGCGCGGGCACTCTGGGGCTGGGGATGATCACATACGCGAGGCTGATGAATCCGGCCAAGCTGATAGCCCTGGACATGATGGATGAGCGCCTGGAGAAAGCGAAGGAATTCGGGGCGGACATCGTCATCAATCCCGGTAAGGAGGATGCCCTCCAGATTATCCGCGACCTGACGGATGGGTACGGCTGCGACATCTATATAGAGGCCACCGGCCATCCCTCCAGCGTAGTGCAGGGGCTGCAGATGGTACGGCGGCTGGGGAGGTTCGTGGAATTCGGCGTCTTTGCCCAGCAGACCACGGTGGACTGGACGCTGATAGGGGACAACAAGGAGCTGGACGTGCTGGGATCCCATTTAAGCCCTTACTGCTATCCTTACGTCATCGAGAACATCGCAAGCGGGAAGCTGAAGACCGAAGGCATCGTCAAGACCTTCTTCCAGTTAGAGGACTGGGAAAAAGCTTTCGACTATGCCACCGGAAAATACGGCGATTTCAAAATCGCGTTCAGATTTGATTAAAGAAGCCGCAGGGAAGATTCGACGATGAAGGAGGGAACCGATTATGAAATACGGAATTTACTACGCCTACTGGGAGACCCAGTGGGAGGCGGATTACGTCCCCTATGTGGACAGAGTGGCACGTCTGGGCTTTGACGCGTTGGAAGTAGGCGCAAAGCCCCTGCCGGACTATTCAAAGGCCCAGATCACAGCCCTGCGGGAGCGGGCCAAATCCCGAGGGATCACGCTGACTGCCGGATACGGCCCGTCCTTCGACCACAATATCGGCTCCGCGGACAAAAAGATACGGAAAAATGCAACAGAGTGGTTCAAGCGCCTCTTCGATGTGATGGCGCAGCTGGAGATCCACCATATAGGCGGCGCTCTGTATTCCTACTGGCCCATCGACTTCACACAGCCCGTCCGCAAAGAAGAGGACTGGAAATACAGCGTGGAGGGCATGCGCATCATGGCGGATCTGGCCAGCCCCTACGGCATCCGGCTGGGGATGGAGGTGCTGAACCGCTTTGAGAACCATCTGCTGAACACGGCTGAAGAGGGTGTCCGCTTCGTAAAGGAAGTGGACAAGGAGAACGTGAAGCTCATGCTGGACACCTTCCATATGAACATCGAGGAGGACGACATGGCAGGCGCGATTCGCAGGGCCGGAGACCTGCTGTGCCATTTCCATACGGGAGAGTGCAACCGAAAGGTGCCCGGACAGGGACGCATGCCCTGGAAGGAAATCGGAGAGGCCTTGCGGGAAGTGGGCTTTGACGGCTTTGTGGTCATGGAGCCCTTCGTGCGCCGGGGCGGGCAGATTGAGAAGGACATCCATATCTGGAGAGAGCTGCGGCCCGGCATCACGGAGGAGATGCTGGACCAGGAGGCGAGGGAAGCGCTGCTGCTCGAGAAATCGATGTTCGAATAGCGGAGAACTTGTAGCAACCTCCCGCAGGGCTTTAAAAACGGAATGGGCCATTAGCGGGACAACTGATTGAAAGGAGATTTCACATGTTCGATTTAACTACACTGTGTCAGGTGGCTGACATAAAATCGCGCTCCATCAGCCCGGAGAATCATGCCGGAGCGCCGGGGAAAGGCGGCATGTGTCCGCCGGAGCAGGGAATCGCCAGCCATGCATGCAAGGATTTGGGCATGGGCTGGAAAGTGAATCCCTGCGTCCGCATCGAAGCCGGAAGCATCTTTGAGATGGCCGATATTGAGGGGCCGGGCATGATCCGTCATATCTGGCTTACGCCTCAGGGACGCTGGAGAGATTTGATTCTGCGCATCTATTGGGACGGTCAGGAGAACCCCTCTGTAGAATGCCCGGTGGGTGATTTCTTCTGTATGGGATGGAACGAGTATTCTCAAATCAATTCCATGGCTGTCTGCGTGAATCCAGGCAGCGCTTTCAACTGTTACTGGCAGATGCCTTTTATGTCCAGGTGCCGTATGACGCTGGAGAATCTTGCGGATAAGGATACGATTGTCTACTATCAAATCGATTATACCCTTCAGGCGCTGCCGGAGACCATCGCGTATTCC
>CAMTBF010000530.1 GCA_947068385.1 uncultured Lachnospiraceae bacterium | reverse complement strand
CCATGCTGCAGAGGGGGGCGCTGCCCTCCAGCGCGGACAATCTCATGGCCGCCCAGGCCCTGAACCACGGCGTGGACAATCTCTTCGAGATCGCGGACAGGAAGCCCGCGAAGAAGAAGGAGCAGTATTCCATGAACGACCTGATGGCCATGCTGGCCAGCAAGTCGGGAGCCGAGAAGCCCCAGCCGGAGGAAGCGCCGGAGGAGACCGGTTCCTCCGCCCTGTGGCAGAAGCTGGACAACATGGAGGAATTCGTGGAGGACTACAGCCGCACCACCGAGGCCGCTTTGGCAAACGTGGAGGAGGCCACCTTCGCGGAGGCGGACAGCAGCGTGGACGTGCGGAACATGCAGCTGAACCACAAGCAGCTCACCGTGGCGGCGGCGCTGGCCAAGCGGGAGGAGTACTATCTGCCCGTCTATGTGGGCGATACGCTGACCAGGGTGCATCTGACACTGGACAAGGGGAGCCAGGAGAAGGGCACCGTCACCGTGGGGGTGACGCTCTCCGAGGAGGCGCATCTCCAGGCCCGGCTCTATCTGCAGAACGGCCAGGTCCACGGCATGATGTTCGGCGAGGGTAAAGTGGAGCTAATGAAATTGCGCCAGATAGCCGATACCTTTAAAGAGGAAGCCCAGAAGAGCTGGCAGGTGGGCAACATCACCACCATCACCTCCGAGGCCAGGATGCCGGAGCTGATCAAATCAGGCGAGCACACCCCCACGGACAGCGCCGAGCTCTATCAGGTGGCGAAGGTATTCCTGCACTCCGTGGTGCAGACGGCCTCATAGGGAATCTTCCTAAGGATATAAGGGACGAACGGATGCGTCTTGCAAATAGGGCGCCTGCGCAGCGACAGGGATGCGCATGGTTTCGCGGGCGACGGGAAAGGCATGGTTTAAGAGATGAGAATCAATTACAATGTATCGGCAATGATCACCAACAACAATCTGGCCAACAACGACAGCGCGGTGGCGAAGTCCCTCCAGAGGCTGTCCTCCGGCCTGAAGATCAACAGCGCCAAGGACAATCCGGCCGGGCTTGCCATGGCGAAGCGGATGAACGCCCAGCTCATGGGCCTCTCCATGGCCAACCAGAACGCCAGCGACGGCGTCTCCATCATCGAGACCGCGGACGGGGCCATGTCCGAGATCAGCGAGATGCTGCAGAGGATGAACGAGCTGGCGGTGAAGGCTGCCAACGGCGTGGAGTCGGACGGCGACAGGGACGTGATACAGAAGGAGATCAACCAGCTGTCCGAGGAGATCAACCGGGTGGCGGAGGCCACGGAGTTCAACGGGCAGAAGCTGCTGAACGGGGAGTTCTCCATGAGGGGGTATGTGGAGGATAAGTATGGCACCGGTGGAAGCGGCATGAACATAAAGGTGGCTTCCTACTCCTCGGAGGTGGCCATAAAGAATTATGAGCTGAATATAAAGGTGACGGCGCCCACTGCCCCGGAGACAGAATATAAGGCGGAGTTGGATTCCCTAAAAGGCTTCCCGGCGGATGCGAAGGCTACCTTGAAGGATAAGCTCCTGACCATCCAGGGCGGGAACGGCTTCGAGATGGTGCTGGATCTGTCGGACTGCGATTTGGATAAGATGGCACAGAATAGTCCCACAAAGGTGAAGCTCGATATCGAGGGCATCGGCGGCATGCGACTGCAGGTAGGAGCCAACGAGGGACAGGTCATCGAAATCAATATCCCGAAGATTTCCACACACTTTATGGGACTGGACGAGGAAGTGAAGGTGGAGGAGCTGGATGAAAACGGCGATCCTGTAGAGGTGACGAAGTGGATGCTGGACGTGCGGACGGAGGAGAAGGCCACGGCCGCCATCGACCGCATCGACAATGCCATCCATTTCATATCGGACATCCGCGGCCAGCTGGGCGCTTACCAGAACCGCCTGGAGTCCACCATCAACAGCCTGGACGTGACCTCCGAGAACATGACCGCGGCCTACTCCCGCATCATGGACGTGGACATGGCCGAGGAGATGACCAACTACACCACGGGCCAGGTGATGACCCAGGCGGCCACCTCCATGCTGGCCCAGGCCAACGAGAGGCCGTCCCAGGTGCTGCAGCTGCTGCAGTAGGGAGAGGGACGGATTGCACATGCGCATGATGCGCACAGGGTAGAAGAGGATGAAGAAAGAGGACAAACAGGATTTTACATTGAGGATCACCCAGGCGAACCCCACCCAGCTGGTAGTGATTCTGTATGAGATGCTGCTGTGCTACCTGGAGGACGCGGAGCAGGCGCTTGCGGGGGGCGGGGAGCCGGACGGGTTCCGGGAAGCTGTCCGAAAGGCAAGGGGCTGCCTGAACGAGCTGATCGGCTCCCTGCACATGCAGTACGATCCGGCACCGGCGCTGATGCAGCTCTACCTGTTCTGCGTCAGGCGGCTGGCTCTGGGCGAACAGCGCCGGGATGCCGGAATGCTGGGCGAGATCAGAAGGGTCATCGAACCGCTGCGGGACGCGTACGGACAGCTGGCGGAGCTGAACGATGCGGGGCCGGTGATGCGCAATTCCCAGACGGTCTACGCCGGCCTGACCTATGGAAGGACGACCCTAACTGAGAACATGGCCGATCAGGGCACGAACCGGGGAATGTTCGCTTAGCCCTTCCTCCCCGGAACCCACCTCCAGAGCGGCCAGATTCGTCAGATGCTTGTATCTTTTCTGGAGTGAGTTGATCTCATAAATGTAGCTGTCAATCATGTCCACATCTACGGCGTTATCAAAACCCGCATAGGCATCGTTCAGGGCCTTGCGGGTTTTTTCTATGGAATCTTTCAGCGTGACGGGAGTGTAGTCTTCTTCCGTCATG
>CAMTBF010000529.1 GCA_947068385.1 uncultured Lachnospiraceae bacterium | reverse complement strand
GCGTTCTGTTTTCTCTATAAGAAAAAGAATCTTTAGAAGAGATGACCGTAGGGAACGGCTGGTACAAGGGAATCCTGAGCTTCGACTGTAAGCCCAACCGCTACGGAGACCGGGTGGGAGCCTTTGCGGAAATTCATATCCTGTACCAGGACGGCAGCAGGCAGGTCATCGCCACGGACAGGGACTGGAAGGTGAGGACCGGAGAAATCCGCTACAGCGAGATCTACATGGGGGAGACCTTAGACACCGCCAGCGCGGAACAGAAAGAGGGAACCGTACTGACGGCGCAGTTCGACCGCGGCCTGCTGGTGCCTCAGGAGAACGAGCCGGTGCGGATTACAGAGCGTCTTGCGCCAAAGAGAATCTTCACGGACCCAAAAGGCAACCGGCTGGTGGACTTCGGCCAGAACCTGACGGGGCTGGTGGAGGTGCGGATTAAGGGGAAAAAGGGACAGAAGATAACGGTGCGCCATGCGGAAACCCTGGACCGGGAGGGCGTGTTCTACCCGGACACCCTGCGCACGGCCATCTCCCTGGACACCTATATCTTAAGCGGTGAGGAACAGGTCCTGATGCCCCATTTCACCTTTCACGGATTCCGCTACATTGCGGTGGAGGGCATAGAGGAGCTGAAGCCGGAGATGTTCACCGCCTGCGTGATGCATTCCGACATGCGTAAGATCGGCTCCTTCCACTGCTCCAACGAGACGGTGAACCGTCTGCAGGAGAACATTTCCTGGAGCCTGCGGGACAACTTTTTCGACATTCCCACGGACTGCCCCCAGAGGGACGAGCGGCTGGGCTGGATGGGGGACGCCCAGGTGTTCTCCTGGACGGCGGCCTTCAACCGCAACACCGCGCTGTTCTTTTCCAAATGGATGAAGGACGTGGCGGCGGCTTCCTCGCTGGAGCAGGGAGTGCCCCACATCGTGCCGGATATCCAGGGCACCTATAGCTCCGCCGCCTGGAGCGACGCCGCGGTCATCATCCCCTGGGTGGTGTACCAGACCTACGGTGACATACGGATCCTGGAGGAGAACTGGCAGTGCATGCATGAGTGGGTGGACTATATCCATAACCGGGTGAACGAAAACGGGCTCTGGATGACCAACTACCAGTATGGGGACTGGCTGGCCCTGGACAGGGAGCAGGGCGACGGAAGCGTGGGGGCCACGGATGTGTATCTGGTGGCCAACGCCTGCTACCTGCATGTGACGGAGCTGGTGGCGAAGACGGCCCGGGTGCTGGGCAAAGAGGCGGAGGCTGCCTACTATGAAAAACTGTACGAAGAAACGCTGGAATCTTTCCGGCAGGAGTATTATACCGCCCGGGGCAGAATCGTCAGCGAGACCCAGACCGGCTGTGTGCTTTCCCTGCACTTCGGCCTGGCCAGGAAGGAGGACAGGAAGCGGATCCTGGACGCGCTGCTTGCCAATATCGAAAACCATAAGAACCATCTGACCACGGGCTTCGTGGGCACGCCCTATTTGTGCCATGCCCTGTCGGACAGCGGCGCCCATGATATGGCGGGGCTCCTGTTCATGCGGGACGACTATCCGTCCTGGCTGTATGCCGTAAAGATGGGGGCCACCACCATCTGGGAGCGGTGGGACGGCATCCGCCCGGACGGGACCATGCCCCATCCGGGACTGAACTCCATGAACCATTATGCCAATGGCTCCATCGGGGACTGGATGTACCGCAAGATCGGCGGGATCAACCAGCTGGAGGCCGGATACCACAGGTTCTATGTGAAGCCCCGGTTCGTGCGGGGCATCGAGGAGGCAAGGACGGAGCTGGAGACGCCCTACGGGAAAATCGTGTCCGCCTGGAGCTGCCGGAACAAAAAAATTCGTGTAGAGATAAAGGTACCTGCCAATACTTCGGCCCTGATTTATCTGCCGGAAAAGGAGGACGTGCTGGAGGTGGGCTCCGGGGAATATGTGTATGAGTATGATACTCAGACTGTTCTGAAGGAGCTGCGCTTCACCCTGGACAGCACTCTGGGGGAGATCATGGAGCAGCCTTTGGGAAAGCAGATGCTTGACCAGATGGTGCCGGAGCTGATGGCGAACCCCATGATAGAGTACGCCAAGAGGATGACCCTGGCGGAGGGCATCAGCTCTGCGCCGGATATCCGGGCGGTGTACGAGGCGGTGCTGCAGGCGCTGAACGAGCAGGGGTAGAGCAGGCCAGGTATGCAGGCATGACCAGGTCGGTGAAGGAGTAGGCGGACTTTCTGCGTTTTTTTGAAGCTGGGGAAGAGAAAGGGGGTGGCTGTTCAGGTTTCCCAGACTCAGTTGAACTTTCTGGACAGACAGAAGCGCTGGAAGGTTGAGATAGGTGCCAGGTTCACTTTGTAAGCGCATTCCAGAGACAGAAGACAAGCTGTTTTCAGCGGATTTCAGAGCGAAAGAACAGAGAAAAACAGAATGGGATTCTGAGAGGAATCTATATATGGAAATGTGCTGATAGAGAGGAAAGCATAAGCGCAATATCGGCAGAATGTCTGGTTAAATATTGATATGATTTGTTTATCCTCCGGATGCAGTGATTAGCATTCGGAGGATTTTTAATATAAGCCAATGTTGAAAAATGTTGTTTACAGTCTAATCCTAAAGGCAAAAATTGTTGAATATGAGGGAATTATCTGAATTGGCAAATATGAGGAAAACAAAGGAAAAATTTGCACTTACAGTCAGTTCTCAGAAGAAAAAAATGCAGTTATAATCAATGTACAGATTCGGAGGTATATGATGCAGACGGAGGGTGTCAATATCGGTGAAGCTATTAGGGAATTACGTAAGAAACAGAATATTACAAAAGAGCATTTGGCAGAAAAAGCGGGAATCAGCGTATCT
>CAMTBF010000528.1 GCA_947068385.1 uncultured Lachnospiraceae bacterium | reverse complement strand
TCAACTTGCCATGGCATCTGAGGAAGAGGTAGCGGTCATAGAGAGGACAGAGAATGTGCTGTCCACCTACGCCTCTGAGCTCCTGACGGATCTCATTTTGGGGAACAAATCCCTGGATAATCTGCCGGAGTACCAGAAGGAGATGGAGGAGCTGGGCCTGTTGGAGTATCTGGATGTGATGCAGGCACGCCGGAACCGCATCCTGGGTATTGAGTGAGAATGGAGAAAAGTCCTGGCCTGTGCCGCCGGTTCCGCCTTTTGGGACGGAGCCGCCGGACTGCCTCCGGCATTAGATGGATCCAGGGAGAAAGAATAGGAGACGACGGCTATGAAAGTATTGATCGTGGCGGATAAAAAGAGTGATTTTACGGAAGTGCTGGCAAGCTGTAGCGCGGAGACCGAGAGGATAAGCTTCTACGACGCGATATATCGGAATCTGTCCGTATATGACGCTTTCTGCATCCTGCCGGAGGAATGCGGGGAGTACCTGGATCCCAGGCTCCGTGAAAAACTGGAGAGGGAAAACAGGAAGGGGAAGAGGGTGTTCCTTCAGGCCGTCCGCTCTTTCCATGACCATCTGTGCAAGGAGCCGGAGGGTACCGTCAAGATGCGGCTGATCTATGTGGAGCCAGGCAGCGGAGCCGGAATCCCGGGGTTCGCCACCGGAGACCTTTTGGACGATGAGGCCAACCGGATGAGCGTCCCCGAGATGCACCTGGAGGATATGACGCCGCTTCTAATCTATAAGGAGCATATCATCGCCCATATCCATACGGACATGGGGCGCGAGGAGATCCTGAAGGAAAAAAGATATGGTCTGTGGAAATGCGGGGACAGCATCCTGTGGGCCGCATTTATCCTCCGCAATTTCAATGAGGCGCGGTTCGGCCCCAGGGACAGATGGCAGGCGCTGATCCGCTATCTGGTCCGGTGGATTACGGGAGGCGTCCCTTCCCGGATGCCGGAGGCAGTGGTGAGGTACGGTACGCCGGAGGATGTGGATTGGCCGGAGGTCTTTGAAAAGTGCCGCAGGGAAGCCATAGACCGTGGGATAGCATGGCTGGACAGGATGCTCATCGATGAGGGCAGGGGCGGCATTAAGGAGGGCATAGGCCACAACATCGACCCGGACGGCAACCAGGCAGTGCTGCCTTACTTCCGTACTGACTGTACAGGCGAGTGCGCCGGTGCCTACAAGATGTATGCCTATCTGAACGGAAAGGCCGATTATGCCAGCCGGGGCAGGGAGATGGACGGCATGGTGTATGGCCCCATGATGATACGGGAGGGTGTCTGCAGCGGTATGATGCGCTGGTGCATGAATTCCTGGAGCGTGTGCTATCAGGACGATGTGGCCAGAGCTGTTCTGCCGGGGCTCTACGACTGCCTTTTCATGGGGGACGGCAGCCGCATGGAGGACATCTGCAGCGCCATGGACTTCCTGGTGAAGACCACGGCCAGGGACGGGCTCAGAATCTGGAGGACGGACAAATATGACATGGACGAAGCGTCCGTAGCTGCCCTTGCGGATCAGGAGCACGGAGTGGCCTCCGCCCATTACAACAGCTATTACCATGCGGCCCTGCTGCTGGCGGGAAAGATAAGCGGCCGGGAGAAATACATAGACACGGGACGCAGAGGCCTGGAGACGCTGATGGGGCTTTACCCGGAGACGGTCAGGGAGCAGAGCGAGACCCAGGAGATGTGCCGCCTGGTTCTGCCCCTTTCCATCCTCTATCAGGTCACGGGAGAGGAGGGGCACAGGGACATGCTCTACCGGGTGGCAAAGGATCTGCAGAGGGTGCGCCACCCCTTCGGAGGATACATGGAATGGGACGAGGGGTACAAGGCATCCTTTTCCAGGGAGTCTTTGGGCGAATGCTCCCTTCTGACGAAAAACGGCGACCCGGTGGCGGATTTGCTGTATTCCAACAACTGGCTCCCCATGGGCTTCGCCTACGCATGGCATGCGACCGGGGATGAGTGGTTCGGCAAGCTGTGGAGGGACAGCGTGGCATTCTGCCTGCGGACGCAGATGCACAGCGAGAATCCCCTTGTGGACGGCGCGTGGTGCAGGGGGTTCGACATGGATCTGAAGGAGGCATACGCCGTGCCCCATGATGCGGGATGGGCCTGCTGCGCCAGCGAGACAGGATGGACTGTGGCGGAGATCCTCATGGGAATGATGATGCCGGATATCATGGATCAGTCCGCGGGCTGATAGGGCTGGAATACATTTTCCGTTGTCTGGCTTTTCTGGAACTGCTTCGGCGTGCAGCCGTATGCGGCATGGAACTGCCGGACGAAATAGCCCGTGTGGTTGAAGCCCACCCTTCTGGCGGTCTCCTCCACGGAAATGCTTTCTTGGGCCAGGAGGAGGCGGGCCTTTGAGAGGCGGTAATGGCAGAGGTATAGCTGGAAAGGGCAGCTGAAGGTGGCATGGAATCTGCGGCAGAAATACCCCTGGCTATAGGACAGCCAGGCGGCCAGATCCCTGGAGGTGATGCTCTGGCAGTAGTTCTGGCTGATATAATGCAGGACGTTCTGGCCGAAATCATCCCGGGCGCTCTCCCGTAGATTGGGGAAGATATAGTTTTTCTGCCGCAGCAGGCCGAAGAAGGTCAGAAGCCCGCCCTCCACCACCAGCTCCCAGCTGGCAGGCATGGCCTGTCGCTGTCGGAAGATATGGTAGGCGATTTCGAAAAAGGTTTCCGTATCGGGATTGCCATGCTCCAGAAGCCGGACGATATCGATGGTCCCGGCTTCAAATTGTCTGTCGAAGAAATCTGTCTGCAGCAGACTTAAATCGAAGCAGAAAAAGAGGGAGTTGAAAAATGGCATTCTGTCGGTGGAGATGGAGGCCAG
>CAMTBF010000527.1 GCA_947068385.1 uncultured Lachnospiraceae bacterium | reverse complement strand
TGAGTAGTAAAACGCGCATGAAAGTCATCACTGACGATCTTGCAGTCGATGACCTGGCATTAGCGGGGGATGGGAACAGGGATAAATCTGCCCTACTGGCTTGACGCGTGTCATGAAAATATGATAATTTGTAATAAAATATGCCGTGCCGGGGGATTGGCGGTACGGCTGGCTGCATGGGAGTTTTGAAAGGAAGTGCCATGGATGCCGGGGAACTGGCCTATGGCCATTTTGGACTGGAGATTCCGATATGAAAAAGAGACCTTCCGGAAAATATATGGCGCAGGCCGTTATGATTCTCTGCATGGCCTGTCTGCTCCTGACGGTCGCCTGGGGATATCAGGAGCAGGCCGCAGATTCGCGGACGCCGTCCTGGGACGCGGAGGATGACGATTCGCTGGCGCCGCCCCGGGACGTGGACGGATACTATCTGCTGTCAACGAAGGAGGATTTCAGGTGGTTCATTTCCAGGGACAGGGATCCCTATACCAATGTCCGCCTGGCAAACGATTTGATTCTAAACGACACCCAAGGGTGGGAGGATTGGACGGATGCGCCGCCTGAAAACAGCTACGGTGCCATCCCCAGCTACCACGGGCATTTTGACGGAAACGGCCATGCCCTGGAGGGGTACTATACGGCCTACGGGGACTGGCTGGCGTTCCTTTTTTCGGTATTGGAGGAGGACGCAAGGGTGACGGACCTCACGATTCGGAAGAGCTTGTTCCGGACCACTTACGAGGACTGCGCCTATGAGACCGAGAGCGGAAAGACGGACGTGATTACGGCCGCCGCCATCTGCTATGCCAACCATGGCGTGATTGAAAACTGTGAGGTGCAGGCAAAGGTCACAGGCGCATGGGACGCAGGCGGAATCGTGGGAATCAACTACGGGCAGATGACGGACTGCAGGTTTACGGGAACGGTGGAGGCGGGGACGGATCGGCATACGGAGGCCCCCGAATCTACGTCTACCAGAAGCGCCCTGTTCGCGGGCGGCATCTGCCGTTCCAATCAGGGCATCATCCGAAACTGTGTGAATGAGGGCACAGTTTCGATGGATGCCATCTCCGAAACCTTTTATGTGCATGATTTTGCCGCAGGGGGCATTGCCGGGCGGCAGTCGGAGGAGGGGCGAATCGAGGACTGCCGGAATATGGGGGATGTGACGGGCATCGAGCTTGCGGGCGGTATCGTCGGCGCAAGCTGGGGCAGCATCTACAAATGTCAGAACAGCGGAAATGTCCACATCCGGCAGCTGGAGCGCGACTATGTGGAGACCCTGATCGGCGCAGGCGTCTGCGCCTCCAACGGCGGCATTGTGGACACCTGTGTCAGCACCGGGGCCGTTACCATCGACCAGAGGTCTTTGAGCTTCCGTTCGCCCGTCTACGGGATTGCCTGCAATACCGTGAATCCGGACAAGGGCACGATCGAAAACAGCTTCTATCTGGAAGAGAAGGCGGTGCAGGCCTATCCCCAGCGCGGCGTGCGAAAGCTCAGGACGGAGGAGATGGCAGAGCTCTCCCCTTACTTTTCCGGGGAAAAGCGGCTGGAGAGGACGGATTTTACCGATTTTCTGGGCTTTGTCCCCTATGATCCGGAAACGGACGACGATTCGGACTATGTCCATCTGGGATTCGGGCCGCCGGAGGACGTGGCGTATGAGGTGGCGCCTGGCGACAGTCTCTGGAGCATTGCGGAGCAGTATTATGAGGATGGGCGGTATTACGGCAATATTGTGTGGAAAAACCAGATATCGGAGGAAGGGGCTCTTCTGCCGGGCATGCAGCTCACCATTCCCCACAGGGATCTCGCCGCGGTGCGCCGCTATGACGAGGAAGGGCTTGGCTTTGCCTATTGCAGGCTGCCCTCCGGCGAGAGCTGTCCCACCCGTTTTGTGCTCTCCAAACCCATTGACTGGTACTACGGGAATATGCGGTTCGCGGCGAACGCAGGGCTGGACACGCTGTGGCCCAAGACGCCGGATGCCGCGGAGTCGGAGGATATCCGCATTTTTTTCCGGGTGGACGCCAATCCGGAGGGGGATTTCTTTGAGGGCCGCTGGCCCCAGGTGCAGGAGAGCATCAGGAAAAGCGCCGTCGCTTACTGGGGCGATTCGGTGGATACCTTCGAGTTCGACCGCTATACCTTGGATAATGGGGAAAGCCTTTACTGCTATTCCTTTGTAGTATACAGAAAGGACGAGAAGCTGGTATGCCAGACGGCCTACCGGCTCTGTGGGAACATGCTTGTGGAGTTTATCGGTGTGCAGCCATTGCGTCCACAGGAGCGTGTGGGACAAAGCCATGACGTGCTGCTGCGCGTGCCTTATATGGCGGCCTTTGCGGACACGAATGTGAAGATTGAGGAAGCCCAGTGGGATCCGGTTACCTTTGTGGGCAGGGAGGACTGGGACTTTCCGCAGCTCCACAATCCTTTTGCCATTGCGCTTGCCTATGACAGGGATGCGGAGTGCAGCCCTTACATGCTGTTCACGGGTGCGCAGTAGGTGGCTTCCCCCGTGGCGGGATGGAGTTCCATGAGCGGGACTTCGACCGTGACGGTAGTATAAGAGTATCGTATTTATCTAATATTTTCATTGGGCTGGTATTGTATTTCAGACACCATTCGGAAATTTCCAATGAAGAAGAGCGCATAAATTAAAAGGTTCAAAACAGCTGGCACTGTCGAAAGGGAGTGCCTTAGAATGATTTTTAAGAAAATATTGTCTCATAACGATTTTTTTCCTACTATATAGGTATAGGGCGCTAGAAGGGCTATTATGAGGGGAAACCGACATGGAAGATAAGGAAATCATTGCAATGTATAGCGGAAAGCGGAGGAAAAGACAAGAACAGATAAAAATACTCGTTTTCT
>CAMTBF010000526.1 GCA_947068385.1 uncultured Lachnospiraceae bacterium | reverse complement strand
GGCAGCGGGATGGAGAGCAATTTCAATACCTCCGACATCAATGACGCCATATACAATCTCCAGCCGGGAGACAGCATCGACATCTCGGTGGCGTTGAAGAACACAGCCGGAAAGGAGACTGACTGGTGGATGACCAACCGGGTGCTGCAGTCCCTGGAGGACAGCCAGAGGG
This sequence comes from uncultured Lachnospiraceae bacterium, assembly GCA_947068385.1. Lineage (GTDB taxonomy): Bacteria > Bacillota > Clostridia > Lachnospirales > Lachnospiraceae > Acetatifactor. The sequence goes on along the minus strand of CAMTBF010000526.1, from coordinate 2,712 downwards.
TAGCGGCCAGCGGAGGCTATTCCTATATCCTGACCTATCAGCCTCCCCAGGGGGAGCTGGAGACGCTGTACAGCAGCGACACGGTGGGCGGCGAGCGCAACGGGAGCATGGATGTGGGGGAGGGCCTGCACGAGGCCACGGAATCCCTCAGCGAATATTTCTATCTGGATACCCTGAAAGGCGGGGAGCAGGGGACGATTTCCCTGACCGTGGCCCTGGACGGGGAGACCCAGGGGAACACGTACCAGGATACCCTGGCGAACCTGACCCTGAACTTCGCGGTAGAGGAGCGCAGGAACCCGGTGCCGGTGAATGACGGGGAAGAGGATGAGCCGGAGGAGGAGACGCCGGGCAGGGAGACGCAGAACAGGCGCCCTCCCAAGACCAGCGATGACAGCAATCTGATGCTGTATGTGTGGATCTCCTTAGGCTCCGGGCTGGCGCTTTTGGCGCTTGCCCTGTACAGCCTGTACAGAGCGGGAAAGAAAGAGAAGGGAGGAGCGCAGCGATGAGAAAAGCCATGAGGACGATTTCCCTGCTGGCGGCCTTCTGCCTGATGCTCTCCGCCTCCCTGACCTGCCTGGCGGCAGAGCGGAAGAGCTATACCTATACCGTGACCATCAGCGCGGGGAACCAGGGGATATTAAGCACCGCTGACGGCATATCCATATCCGTGGACGGCGGCGGGGATTACGAGATCGTGCCGGAGGACGGTGGGAAATCCGTGAGGATCACAGGGCTGACGGCGGCCAACCATGTCCGTTTCCTGAACAGCGCCGCCTCCGTGCCGGAGGACAGCAAATATTATGTCAAGGGCATCCGCATGGGCGGACGGGACGACAGCCTGGAGCTGGCGTATTTCCAGGTAGAGCGGGATCAGGATTACGTGGTGGCATACGGCATCCGGGGCGATATGGTGCAGTATATCGTCAACTATGTGGACGCATCGGGGAACCAGCTGTATCCTCCGCAGACCTATTACGGGAATGTAGGCGACAGGCCGGTGATAGCTTATCTGTATGTGGAGGGATATCAGCCCCAGGCCTATAACCTGACCAGGACTTTGCAGAGCGATGCCAGCAAAAATGTGTTCACCTTTGTGTATACGCCGATCGTGACCACGGTTCCGGGCGGCGGTGGCGCCGGAGGAGGCGGTACAACTGGCGGTACAACAGGTGGCGGTGCTGCGCCGGGAGGCGGCGCGGCGGGTGATGCCGGTGCCGGAGGCGGAGCCGCTGGAGGCGCGGCAGACGCAGGAGCCGGTGGCGGTGGAGCTGCTGCGCCGGGCGGCGGTGCAGGCCCTGTGGAGCCGGTGGGAGACGATACCCCGCCTGAGAATCTGGGGGAGGACGAGACGCCTTTGGGCGGGAATGAGCCGGATGCCCAGGGGCCGGAGGATCTGGTGGATCTGGACGAGGAGGAGACGCCTCTGGCGAACCTGAATCCTGAGAACGATGGCACAGTGGCCCAGGCCAACAGCAGGATGTGGAAGAACACATGGATTGCCGCTGGAATCGGACTGGTGGCACTCATCGCGCTGGCGGCAGGTGCGTATGCGTATCGGCGTATGCGCGGGGCCGTGAAAGCGGAGGATTCTGCGAAAGACTGAGCAGGGCTGACGCACGCAACAAAGACATTTGCAAAGCTGCCGCGGCTTTCAGGGCATCGGCAGCTTTTCTTGCGCCAATGGCAGCGCAGGGGCAGGAAAGCGCGAGGACAGGAAAGCGCAGAGGGAAAGGCCGGGAGCACGAGCATGGGAAAGCGGAGGCAAGGCAGGATTCAGAGGCCGAAGCAGCCGGATAGACGGCAGAATCCAAACGCTGAAGCGGCCGGGCGGGAAAGGGGACGAGATGGGGCGTAGGATATGTAGGACATTGTCCGTGCTGATATTGATGGCCGTGGTGGCAATCTGCATCCCCATGACAGTGCCGCGGCTCATGGGATATGACGTGTACGTGGTGGTGAGCGGGAGCATGGAGCCTGAGATTCCCGTGGGCAGCGCCCTCTATGTGTCGGCAGTGGCACCGGAGGATGTGGCAGAGGGGGATGTCATCGCCTTTTACGACAGGGGCGCGGTCATCACCCACCGGGTGCTGGAGAACCATGTGGTGGAGGGGGAATTCATCACAAAGGGGGATGCCAATGAGGAGCGGGATCTGGCTCCGGTGCCCTATGCGTCCCTGATCGGCCGCATGGCGCGGTCGGTTCCCTTCCTGGGAAACGTGATGGCGGTCTGCTCCGGAACCAAGGGGAAGATCTACCTGGCCTGCGGGGTGGTGGGTGCCGTGCTGCTGCTGTGGGCAGGGAATCTCCTGGGGAAAGGCAGGGAGGGCTTATGAGAAGGATTGGCAGGGTATTGGTCTGTTTGCTGGCAGTGGGGTTGTTCGCGGTATTCGCGGTGTCCGGTTACCGGGTCTGGGAAATCCTGGGAGAACGAAGGGCCGCGGAGACGGCTTATGAGGATTTGGACTCCTTCCTGCAATTTTCGGACAAGGATGCTGTAGACAGAAATGCCGGGGCGGGTGCGGGAGAGGAAGCGGGGGCCGGGGACGATTCACGGCCCGGACAGGATAGCGGCGGGGCATCTGCGGCGGGTACGGCGGCTGCGGATATGGAGATTGCCTTTCCCCAGGTGGACTTCGCGGGCCTGCGCAGCGTCAATGAGCAGGTGGTGGGCTGGATTTATGACGATGCCTCTGTAATCAATTACCC